>JAGPDJ010000225.1 GCA_018057635.1 Ferruginibacter sp.
ATATAATCAAGATTGATCCGGAAAGCGGACATGTTGTTGGGAAAATGTCTTTTAATAATTTACTTCAACCAACTGATATCATACCACAGCGAACGGATGTATTAAATGGAATTGCTTACGACAGTACCAGTAAAACCGTACTTATTACCGGCAAGCGTTGGCCCAAATTATTTGAAATAAAGTTATAAGTATTGAAAATAAGATCACTTTGTTATTACTTAGAAATAATATAGATCACAGAACTGCATTTCTCTGTATTGAACAAGGTTTTACTGTTTGAAACCAAGCCATTCCAGCAGGCGCTGATCATATTTCCCCGGCCATTTTTATATTGTTCACTCAGCATACTAACATAAAAGCTGTCGAACCACATCGGCTTCATCTTAATAACCTGCAAGCCATGTGCATTCATTAATGCCTTCATACTTTGGGGAGAAAAATGATACAAATGACGGGGTACGTCATACGCTGCCCAATGTTCTTTGTAATGGGCTGCATCATAAGAAGTATAGTTGGGAACAGCAATGAATATCTTTCCTTTCTCTGAAAGTAACTGACGAAGCTGACTTACGTATTCGTGTAACTGGTGAACATGTTCCAGCACATGCCACATGGTTATTGCATTGAAACTACCGGCAGGCAGATTGAATAATTCAGCAGAAGGCATTGCGTTTAAATGATATGTAGCATTGGCTTTCGCCCTTGCATTTTCATCAGGTTCAAGCCCGGTTATGCCCCACCCTGCGGTTTTCATCGTGTTGAGAAATGCTCCGGTACCACAACCTATATCTAAAATATTCCCTTGCGTTAAGCCTGTTTCACTTTTAACCAGTTTTAATTTAGTGGAAAGTGTGTGTTTCCTGATAGTATGATACAATGAATTGATAACACCTTTGCGGGTATCACTGTGTGATATATAATTTTCTGAGGCATAAAAGGTTCCAATTTCATCTTGTCCCGGTACATCCTGCGTAAATAACAAACTGCATTTATCACATTTCCAGATTGTAAATGTTTTGAAGGAAACAGTATTGTCTTTTGCAGAAAAAGCAAGGTGAATTTGGTTGTCTTTACAAACCGGGCATTCTGAATAATGAATCATTCAACAATAATTATGGTTGCAAAGAAAAACATTTTATTCTTTATTCAGACAGCCTGTAAGTATTTGTTGTTGGCGGTTGAACGATCTTACCGGAATTACCGAACATATCAAGTTTAAAATCATTCTCTTTCAGATGATATCCAATTACTGAAAGGCCGGCTATTGCAAGTACAATGGCGTAAATCCACCACTTATCTGTCCGGCCATTTGCAGCATCAGCAAAAAATGCTGCCATTTCAACCGAATTGGTTTCTTTATCGCCAACAACCATATTATGAGAAACTTCCTGGTGCAAAACGCGTTCTGCATTTACAGATGGAAGGAATTCGCCGGGTAGTTCGTTGGCTTTAAACACAAGTACTCCTTCAGGATTCACAAAAAATCTGCCGGTATTATGCAAAAGTGACTCGCTGTTTGCATCAAGTTTTTTTAAACTGCTGCAGTAATCATCCAGTAATATATTCGCTTCGGTGATGCTTATATTTTTCCTGGCAGCAATAAAACTGATGAAATCATCAGCAGGTAAAACCGTTTCAGCCAATTTAATAACAGGCAGCGGAGCTTCCATTCGTTTATCGGCATACCATGCAACTGCATTGGATGTTGATAAATGTAAAGTACCAACCTGTGGTAAAGGGCATTTTTTATTTTTGTACAGGTATAATTCAATCAGCTGCTCCATGCAAAATTTTGTTGTTCAAATTAGAAATCAAATCTTATTCCACCCAATAAATTTAGGCCATATACTTCGTACCTGTGCCAGCGTTCATATTTATTATTCAAAATATTATTCACATCAATCCATGCTGTGAATTGTTTGTTGATCCTGAATTCGGCGCCAATACCAAGATCTGCCCCGGGTTTGAAGTTATAACCATTATTCCCCTTCTCCAGGTAATTGCCTCCTCCAAACATATAAAAATCGGCTTTAATCAGGGCTTGTTTTGATAACCACCATCTCACTGAACCATTAATTTCTACAGGAACCGTATTCCAGGCCCTGGCATTAACATTCATCCCGGTATATCCGTTAAAGGTAACAGCAGCTGTAGCTGTAAACTTATTCTGTACAATATAACTCAGGTCGCCATGTACCCGGAAATTATTAACTGTTGGCTCATAACTTAACACAAAGGCTTTTCCATCAGTTGCGGTATCATTAATAAAGAAAGGAAGGTCATTATACCTCACCAAACCTGCTTTTGCACTAAAATTAAAGTGATTGCCCAGGCTTGCTTTTATTCCACCGTAAAATTCAGTTTCCTTTGTATTTGTCTGCGAAATGAGTGTTGCAAGGTAAGGATTGATAGCACTCAGGTTACGGTAAGTATTCTTATTATACTTCCCGATCCAGCCAGCCTGGATCATAAATATTTTTTCCTTAAGTTGAACTTCTGCATACACATTTGGAAGGAATTCGAACTTACTGTTGCTCCATGTTGGTGTAATTCCTGCATGTATTTTAACCAGTCCGGAATTATACACAATAGCCGGTGACACCTGTACAACTGTATTATTAAAGTTATAATTATCCGGAATAAATCCTTTGGTAAAATAATTTGTAAGATCGGCCCTGGCTGCTAATTTTATAGAGAAACTCTCCCCTATTTTTTTCTCAACCGGGGCATCAATGATAAATGTGGTTTCATTCAGTTTACCAATATTTGTAAATACATTAAATTCTACACTTGGGTTATAACTGATGCGGTAATCTGTAACATTGGTATTTCTTATACCCGCACGGATGGTAATATCCTGTAATTGCTGTTTTACATCAGACTTCTTGTAATCATATACATTATGATCATAACCATATAATAAATAATCCTGTCTGCCCATTGATGCCGATCCGTAAATTTCATTGCTTTTGGTGAATACGCTTCCGGTTGCTTTGGCATCAAACTGTGCATAATCCTGGTGTTTGATCTTTCCTTTTGAAGAAATAAAACTGCCATAAAAATTTACGAGGTATGATTTCCCGTCGCCAAAACCAAGACCGGCTTTTACAAAAGGGGTTGTGTAATTGCCAAATCCGGCTTTTATATAATTACGTCCTCCGAGTTCAGCAATTGTATCCTGTTGCAATGCAAGTGGTTTGAGCGTTACAGGCTGGTAAGCATAAAACAGGTTTTGAGACGGTATATTATATGCTTTTACAGTTGTAGAAGTATCGGCCATTAATTGAGACCCGGAAAAATTAATTTTAACGGCATTTCTTAACACAGGTTTATAGGAAGAAGTAATATTAATAGATTGTTTGGTTGTGTCTTTTTGTGCTGTTGTTTCAAACACACAAAATATAGCCGGCAATAGTAACAAAACTGACCTGTTGATGTGCATATATTTAATTATTGATCCTGAATAGTTCATAGAAATTAGTTACTGATTTTAGATTGTTGTTTTTCTTCTGCAATGGCTGCATCCAGTTTTTGTTTTGCTTCCATTTTCAGTTCAGCAATAGCAGCATTGTTTGCAACACTTTCAAAAGTTGCTTTGGCATTGAAATAGTCTTTCTGTTTCATAAAGATATCTCCGAGTAAAATATACGACCTTGTTACCCAGAGATCATAAGAACCTGTTTCTTTGATAACAGCCATGGCAGCTTTTTCACTGGCTGTAAGATTACCAAGTGAGAAATGACAATTAGCAATTTCAAACCTGGCTTCGGCACCCCATGCCGTTTTGTTGATAGCGGCTGCAGATTTAAATGAAGTGATTGCAGTATTGCAATCGTTTGACAATTGCTGTGATTTTCCCAGCACCAGGAAGCCAATAGATTTATCATCGGTACTGATGCCTTTCTTTGTAAGCAATTCTTTTGCGGCATCATTTGCCTGGGTATAATCTTTCATCAGGTAATAACTGCGAACCAGCCCTCTTAAAGCTTCCAGGATATTATCCTGGTTTACTGCATTTAGCCTGAGTGATTCGAAATATTTCTTCGCAATGGCATAGTCTTTCAATTCAAAATAGCTGATACGGGCCGCTTCCAGGGTTGCTTTTTCGTAATACCTGCTAAGGCCTTTGTTATAAATAAAATCGTATCCTTTTAAAGCATTCGGAAGATCTTTGTTCTTTTGAAGGCAAATACTGCGCATGTAATAAGCATCTAACAGGTATGAGCCGTTGGGGAACCTGGTAATATAATTATCAAAGCCTGAAATTGCAGAGGCGCAGTCATTGTTATTGTATTTTAATAACCCTGCAGTGTACGTGAGTGAATCAGCCTCACTCACAGAAATATTGATGCCATTTTTCCGCATCAGCTCTATATATTCATCAGGTTTACCTTCTTCTACGTAAATATCTTTGATGATACCCAATGCTTCATCAGATTCGGGTGACTGCGGATATTTCTGAATAAGAGACTGGTAACTTGAAAGTGCATTCTTATTATCATTGCTGTTGTAATAGGCCAGTCCTGATTTTAAGTAAGCTTTTGGTTTTAACCCTCCTCCATCTGCAGAAGCAATGATATTACTCAAATAAGGCAATGCGTCCCTGAATTTTTCATCGGCCAGGTAGGTTAATGCAATTTCCATATTCACCTCATGCAGTAAACTGCTTTTTGGATATTGCCGCTGGATGTTGTTCAGTATTTTAATTTTTTCCGTACTGTTTTTAATTCCGGCAATCATGGCTTTCTGATACATGGCATAATCGCTTTGCAACTGTGCCGTATTGATCACATGATCATACATTGTATTTGATTTTGCAAAATCCTTCAGCATAAAATAGCAATCGGCACTACGGATATAAGCATCCTGTTCCAATAAAGAAGAAGTTGCTGAACTTTTT
>JAGPDJ010000227.1 GCA_018057635.1 Ferruginibacter sp.
TCATTATTCTTTGGGTTTCCACGTTCATACCCGATATTGGTATTGTGGGAAGGATTGAGTTCCTTTTGGCGGTCGTTCAGCATCAGGGCATTTGAAAGCTGGGTTCCGGAAAAATATTGATTGTATATATTAGGATCAATGTAAAATGTACTTACGTCATCCAGGTAATCTGTAAATAAGATACGTGAAGTGCATTCCAGGCTTACGTTTAGCACCGGACTTACTTTATACTTTACTCCAACTCCAATGGGGCAAACTAACTGGGTAAGTTTATAGGGTTTACGGTCGGGATATTCTTTAAGCCCCTGCCCTTCTGTACTGAGCGGTTGCAGATCAATCCATTCATCGTTAAGTTTTGCCTGTGGATTAAATTTAAAAAAACCGATCCCACCCAATAAATAGGGAGAAATCCGGGGTAACTTATTGCCGTATTTATACTTTTTAAAAAATACCGGGTGTATCTCTGCAATCAGTGCCACTTCATTGATCTTACTTCTGAAACTGAGGTTGCGCTCATATCTTCCCAAAGTTGATTGCCTGACTGATTCAAGTGATTTATCATCGGCTTTTACTTTTCCAAAAGTAACTTCAAGCCTTAATCCGATAGCATATTTATAGAGCATGTTCAAATAAATGCTTGCGTCTATTTCGGAATCACCCATATTGTAATCTTTCACGAATTTTTTACCGATACCTTTATTCCCACCCAGGTCGGTAAAACAATTCATCATTCCAACAGATGCTCCGGCTTCATAAACAAGATCCCTGGTAAAATAAATATCTTCATGAAACGGGTATTGTGCAGAAGCATTTTGAACACAGCAAAATAAAACAAGGCAGGCAGTAATTATGTAAATCATTTTTTTCATACACAAATTATCCTTTTAAAGATAAAACGGTCTGGCACAGGATATAGGGTTTACAATGAAAATAAAGAATTTTTAATTCATGAAACAAAATTATACCTGGTTGTAATATTTGTGAAAGTAATTTGTTAGTAACTTGAGTGTAATGTTATATTCCCTTATTGAAAACTTTATCATATTCTGATTTACCTGAAGGGTTATTTTATTCATTAAAAAGATTATTAGTATTAGCTTTAAACAGCAAATTTTACAGCTCATGAAATTAATCTCAATATTACTAATTCCAATATTCTTTATTTTCAGCCCGGGTGTACAATCGCAAACTGTATATCATTTTAACTACAATTTCCAGCAGGCTGATGATCAAACAGATTACCAGGCACTCTTTATTTTGTTTGAAGACGGGACTGCCCTTGCAAGGATTAAATACATCAAACCTTCCAGCGGAAATGAAGTGAAACTGGAAATGAATATGCGTGAATTTTATGTTACAGAACAATCAGGCATGATTGATACCAGCCGGGTATATTATAAAAGTACAGGAGTAAGATTTATTTCAGCGGATGACAATATAAATTCCCATGATTCTTTAACATTCATTTTTAAAACAGATCCGTCAACTGGTTTCATAGAGCCTTTTGGAGTTACTGCCAATGTTACGGCTGAAACGGCCAACAACTCCGGAACAAAATTTACGGGCACATATTATAGCCGCAAGGATTTAAACCCCGACTTCATTAAACAGTTCATTTCACCGGATGAAGCGATATACAAAAGTTTTTTCCCGCTTAGGTCAAGAGGCCTGACGGATTCTGAGAAAGAAACAAAAATGTATTTGCTGGTTGTTGCTAATATCCTGGATGAAGATATTGGTGAGGCCTGCATCAAAGACACACAGCGGATTGTAGAATCATTTAAAGAGATTGCACTTAAAATGGGTTTATTGGAAAAAAATGTGATCATTAAAACCATTACAGGTGATCAATATAACAGGAAGAATGTTGAGCTTGCCATAAAAAACCTGAAACCGGTTCGCAACAGGGATATTGTAGTATTTTATTATTCAGGTCATGGTTTCAGGAAAACAACAGAAAGAAAGATCAGCAGATACCCTTATTTAGACCTGCGTTCAAAAGCAGATTCAAATTACATGGTTCAGTCATTAAACATTGAAAAAGATATTTACAATAAAATTGTGAGCAAAGGCGCCAGGTTCAACCTGGTTTTGGGAGATTGTTGCAATACCTATGTGCCTTTACCTAAAGTAGAAGCTCCCCCGCCACCCAGAAAAAAGGGTTCAGGATTTTTACTAAACCCCGACAATTGCAAGACCTTGTTTATGGAGAACAGGTCGATCCTTGCCTGTGCAGCTGATTCCAACCAGCTTGCAGCAGGTAACAGAAGAATGGGAAGTTTCTTTTCTTATTTCTTTAAAAATTCGCTTGAAAATTATTGCAGCATTTTCCAAAAAGATGTAAGCTGGGATAAAATACTGGATGAAACTTTTTTGCTTACTATTGATAAAGCAAAACATACATACTGCAGTAAACCACATATTCCGGCTAATATATGCGATCAAAAACCGATCAGCATTTCTTTTCCGGAATTTTTAAGACAATAGTTTACTTACAAAGGCAAACAAATTTTTGGAATGATCCGATAGATTCAATCAATTAATGGGCATAAAAAAATACTTTGATATTAAATTTATTTTGTATTATTATATAATAAAATAAATAATATGACCAAACTAAAAACAAGAATTTTACTGGCTTTTACGCTGGTATTTTTTCTTTTCGCTGCTTTAACTTTTACAGGTTGTAACAGTGAAGGTGAAAAATCAACAACTACAGAACCTGCAGCAATGGATGATGCAGATTCTAAACCGATCAAAACCGGTGCCAAAGGAGATTCTACGGTTACCGGAGAACCGGTTAAGATGGATACTGCAGATACCAAGCCTATCAAGACTGGCCCTTAATGCAGTATTATTTTGTTTTAAATAATAAACCTTCAGGAAAAAAGATTCAGTCTTTAATCTGAAGGTTTTTTCATTTTCAACCTGGCTGAACGTACATTTAATTTCCCATCCGTATAATTGCTTTTCCTGTTTATCAGTTTATCGATAAGCCAGTGTTCTATCCGGTGATGTGCGGGGATAATTATAGATGCAATGGCAACAAAGATCATAATTTCATAAACAGGTGTATGGTTTGTAAATTCAACAACATACGGATGCATGAGCAAGATGAAATACTCAAATAGTATCAGCAATGAGAGGATGCCCATCACTTTTATGAGGCGTACGTGCACCCTTATCCTGCTCAGGAAAAGGGTAATCAGAAAAAGTCCAGGTATAAAAATTCCTATAAACAGAAATTGTAGTTGTTTATCTCTCTCTTCTGATGCTTTACGTTTTTGCTCAGCAATCTCCAACTGCCTCAATTGTTCGTTGCTGGAAAGTATCTGTGATTCACGAATCCTTTCTTTACTGTTAATAGAATCTTTTAATGACTGCGAATATTCCAGGTAAGCTAAAGCGCTGTCATTCTTTTGCAGGCTTTTAAAATGCGCTGCAAGAAAAGTTGAAGCTTCCAGGTTAAAGGAAAGGAACCCGTCTTTTTTAGCCAGGTTTAGTGCAAGTTTTGCATAAAACTCAGAAGAGTCAGGTTGTTTAAGTTTTTCATGAAGCTTTGCCAATCCCAGAGATGCTTCACAAATAAGTTCTTCATCATTTGCAGCCCTCAGAAAACCGAGCGCATCTGTGTAATGTTTCAGTGCAAGGGAATCGCTGTCTAATTTTAAATAGATATGCCCCAGGCCCACCATGGAAGCGCCAATGAGATCAACATCATTCATTTTTTTAGCAATGCCAAGCGACTTATTGAAAAATATAAACGCAGAATCATACACATTGATGCGGTTATATACATCGCCCAGGTTAAGGGCAATATTATATTTCAGCATTTCCAGGTTATTTGCTGTAAGTATTGAATCAGCCTTAAAATAATTAATGATCGCTTTCCTGTATTCCTCCTGGTAAACATATACAACCCCAATGTTCATGGTTACAGTAGCCATATTTCCGGGATCATCACGTTTCTCCTCCAGTTTTAATTTTTGCAGGTAAAATTCCAGCGCCCGCGGATAATTACCAATTTTAACGAATGTATTGGCAGCAATGCCCAGTGCCATAGATTCACCCTTTACAAATTTTATTTTCCGGGCAAGATCAAGGGCTTCCCTGGAAAGTAGCATAGCCGTATCGGGATTGTAAATATTACATACGTTGGCCATGTTCCACAAAAGGGTTACTTTATTGCTGTCGGTTTTTTCAATAGCCAGTAACCTGGAGATACTGTCGGCTTTGTTTTTTTGTGCAAAAGTGCCTGTTACAGAAAATAAAACAAGCAGTATTAAAATAAATATTCTCATACCGGTATCTAATTACTCAAACCAGCAAAACACATATGCTGTTTTGTAATTTTATAACCGAAATTAACAGATTATATTTTATTGAGAATTATTTATTTTATTGCTTATTCATGTATTAAAGCTTAGCTGTTGAATTAATTATTTAGTGAGAGGAATTGTCTCCTAAAGCAAAACTGCCTTTCTGAGGCAGTTTTAATTTACATCCGGGAAGCTTCATAAAGGAGTACGATTAAAAACGGGAATAAATTAAATGATCAAGGCTGCCATTTGTCTTACAATATTTTTTTTTCTCCTGCTCCATTGTATTTGTTCACCGTTTACCAGTGTAAGTTTATTATCATCCGAAATCCCGGCAATGAACATCCGGTTTACAATATGTGTACGGTGAATCCTGTAAAAATACTCTTCCGAAAGCCTGCCCTCAAACCAATGTAATAACTTAGCCACAGTTAATGGCCTGGCGTTATCAAAAAACACCCTGCAATAATTACTGTTCGCTTCAATCCTGATAATATTTTCATACATAACCACTTCCAGGCCTTTATTGGTTGGTATGATGATCTTGTTCATACGGGTAGTTTTTAGT
>JAGPDJ010000226.1 GCA_018057635.1 Ferruginibacter sp.
GCGTACAAGGCCCACCGATAGCAACCCTGTACTGGCGTCCGTTAAAGCTGGTAGTAAGATCGGTTAGTGTAAGCGTTGCCGTGGAAGCACCTGAATAGATACCTCCATTTGCCACGATGGTCCATGGTGAAGTGGCGTTCAGCCTTTCCTGCCACTGGTATGTGAGTCCGGTACCTGCAGCAGCCACTGTAATAGACGCATTGCCTGAACAATACGAAGTAACGGTTGCAGCCGGTTGTGTACTGATGGTTCCCGGAATACATGGTGTGATGTTGATCGCATAATCTTCCGTCTCACCAAATGTATATCCTAAACAGGCATTTGCTCCTGTAAGTGTGGTATTATATCTTACCCTCACTCTCATGCGGGTTAATCCAACTGTTGCATTTACAGCTATTGGAACAATGCCCGAAATGGTAACACCGTTTCCGCTTCCCAGTAAAGCAAATTCCGTTGCTTCAAATTCACCGTTCTGGTTGTAATCGATCCATACTCCTACATATTCTGTACCACCAGGGCCAACTGAAACTGACATAGGCATATTTAGCCCTGCAGCCACAGTTCCTGCTGCAACGGTTGCTGTATAATCTGTATATCCGTTTGTTCCACAGGCACTGTTATTATTAATTCCTGCAGCTGTAACATTCAGTATTTCATCATCCAGGTTACAGTTGGATGCAGGTGGAATACAATAGCAACTGGAAGGCGGGTTAATCGTAACCTGTAATTGTGCTGAAGCTGTTGTATTACCTGCACAGGTAACATTAGCCCTGTAGTATGTAGCAACTGTTTGTGAAGTACTGTACGAAGCCCCTGTTGCGCCTGTAATGTTCGTCCATGCGGTACCGTCAGGTGACGATTGCCATTGGTATGTTACACCAGATCCCGGTGTGGAATTTTGTGTAGTAAGTGTGAAATTAATATTTGGACAAACCGGGTTTACAGTGGAAATAGTACTTCCCGGATCAGGTGTTCCGGTGCAGGCCGTTGCGCCGGTAAATGTGATGCTGCCAATAAATCCCCTTGGGGTAAACGTTGGCGCAGCAGGAGCGGCATCACCTGCATAACTGATATTGGAACCGGAGGTAAGCACGCAACCGCCACCGGTAGTTGTATAAGTACCGGCTGCAACAGTACTGTACCTGAGGTCTGTTGCCTGTACAGCAAGCCCGTAAGTAGCACCAGCAGGTACAACCAGTGTTAGGCCCGACATGAATGGCTGTGTAACCGTAGTTGTTGTGTTGCCAATACCGGTTATTGTGGCAGAGCCAAACTGTACCCAGCCATTACCGGCATCAATAGGCCCCGGCACTCCATTGATGGCAGAGGCTTTATAAAATGCTGCTACCTGTTGTGTTCCAGAAACACCACAAATGCTGGCAATATCTGTAATGATAACAGCACCGGCATTGTTGTTGGTGAAATTCATTGTTACAAGTGCAAAACCATTGTTATTTGTAAAATTTGTAGTGAGTGTGGTTTGCGACTTTGCAGAAACAAAAAACAGCATGAACAATAGTGTGGAAAACAAGTAAGTCTTCCCGTTATGGTAAAATAACTTCATAAGCAGATTTTTAGTTAGGTAGAAAAATTTTCTCTTTAAAGATAACAAATAAATCTGTTATGTATTAAATTTATACAATACAGGGAATTTATTATACTTTACGTGTTGTGCTCTTGTAATATCTTTCATTAATATTAAAGTTGCAGAAAACGATTAAAGATTCTGCTCAAAGAATAGAATTAATGAAGATGATTCTGCCGAATAACAGAAGTTGATTAAAACCCCTTCCCGCTCCCGATAACTATCGGGAAGGCTGTATATCGCTTGATGGGTCCTTTTTTGGGTATCCCGTTTCAGGCAAAAAGTTACAAAACATAACGTTACAAGAATTTCATGAAAATTCGGATTACACAATAACACAAAACATTATTCTTAATTTGAAGTGAATTGTTAGTTATGTATTCGTGAAACTTCCAGATTTATTATTAAAGATATATAACTGCTGCTATTTAATAAACAATGCCTTCAGTTCACTTGCATCTTCCGGTTTCATTTTTCCGCCAAGTATTAACCTGATCTGCCTTCGCCTCAGGGCACTTTCAAATAATTTCATTTCATCTTCGGTTTCAGGAATCAATGTATTTACAAGCCTTGGTTTTCCATTTGGATCGAGTGAAACAAAAGTATAATAAGCTTCGTTACTTTTATACTTATACTGTTGAATAGCATCTTCACCCCATACTTTCATGTGTATTTCCATACTGCTGTTAAAAGACCTGGTAACCTTGGCTTCAATATGTACCACATTACCAAGTTTTATGGGGGTTTCAAAAGAAATATTGTCAACAGAAGCAGTAACAACAGGAGAACCACAATGTTTCATAGCAGCAAGTGCTGCAGCGATATCCATCCAGTACATCAGCCTTCCACCCATTAAATTACCAAAAGTGTTGGTGTCATTTGGTAGTACCAATTCGGTCATGATGACAAGTGATTCAGATGCTTTTTTATCCATAATGTAAAATTTTTGCAAAGATAGGTTTGAAGTTGAAAGTTAATGGCAACTATATAACTTACATAAATTGGTTTGTGAATTTATTGTGTAATTTATAATATGAGCAAGGAAGACTTATAGCAATTTATTAATTGAAAAATTCGGTAGTTTTGTACCTGATTGCTCAAATTCGGTTACTAATTATATTTATCATGATCTCTTTTGAAAATACCCGTGATGCATTTGCTTATAAAACGACCAAAGAATTAAAAAAAGCACATTTTTTATTTTCTGCCATGGGGCATCCGTTTCTGGTTAAACTAGGATTAAAAATTACACCGTTAGCCATTAAACTGCATATCCCCTTTACCCGTACGGTTATACACAAAACAATCTTCAGCCAGTTTGTGGGTGGTGAAACACTCCAGGAAACTGCACCGGTTGCAAATACACTGGAAAAATATAATGTAAAAGTGATCCTCGATTATGGAGTTGAAGGAGGTAATGATGGAGAAACAGGATATGATCATGCCACAGATGAATTCATCAAAGTAGTGGATTATGCTGCCACACAACACAATATACCGTTTATGAGTATTAAGGTAACCGGTATCATACGTTTTGGATTACTTGAGAAAATTGATGCGGCTATGCATCAGTGTGAGGGTACTTTGATGAAAAGGTATTATAAAGTTATTGAATCTTTGCCGGAAGCAGAAAGTGCAGAGTGGCAAAGGGCGGTAGGCCGTTTAACCAGGATTTGCGAAACCGGGGCAAAGAAAAAAGTAGGTGTTCTCATTGATGCAGAAGAAACCTGGATTCAGGACCCTGTTGATGCCATGACCATACTGATGATGGACAGTTATAATAAAAAGGAAGCTGTTGTATTTAATACATTGCAATTATACCGGCACGACCGTTTTGCATTTTTAAAAGACAGTTACCAGGCCGCTATTGAAAGGGATTTTGTGCTTGGTGCAAAATTGGTCAGAGGCGCATATATGGACAAGGAAAGGCAGCGGGCTGCAGATATGGGTTACCCATCACCCATTCAAGCCGATAAAGAAAGCAGCGACCGGGATTACAATGCATCCATTGAATTTTGTATAGATCACCTCGATCATATATCCCTGATAGTAGCTTCGCACAATGAATACAGCAACCTGGTAACAACTCAGTTACTTGATAAAAAAGGACTTCCGCATAACCATCCGCATGTTCATTTTTCCCAGTTATACGGGATGAGTGATAATATTACATTCAACCTGGCAAAAAGTAATTGCAGTGTGAGTAAATATCTTCCATTCGGACCGATAAAAGATGTGATTCCTTACCTGATGCGGCGGGCACAGGAGAATAGTTCTGTTTCGGGTCAAACGGGAAGAGAACTGGGATTGATTAAGAAGGAATTGGAGCGGCGGGGAAAGGAGGGTAGTTCATAGTTAGGGAACTAAACTATAAACTTTGAACTATAAACTATTTTAGCTTCATGTAATTTTCACAAACTCAACTTCATATAATCCACTGAACAAGTACCATTTTTTTGTTGCCGGTTCAAAACACTTATACCTTGTTCTTATTTTTATTCCTTTTACAAAATACCGGTTTCCTTTAATCCTGAAAGTATCTCCTTCTTTCAATTGCTCTACCAGGAAGTGATTTTCTTTTTTAGGATCATAATTTCTGAGTACCCTCAATAATTTCTCATCGCCGCAACTGCTGGCGGCAGGGTTTTTCAGCGTCTGCATTAATGCATGTTCTATCTCTGGGGGGAATATTTTTTTTGCCAGAAATTGTGCAAGTATTTTACCAAATTCATCCTTCCATTCCCTGCCATGCGCCTGAACCCGGTGGCCGAAACGTTCATAGGTGAACAGGTGTGCCAGTTCGTGCAGCAGCGTGATGAGAAAACTGTATTTATTAAGATTGCCATTGATGCTGATCCGGTGAGATTTGCCTTCATGCGCATGGCGGTAATCGCCCAGAACAGTTTGGCGTTTACGGGTAACGGTTAAGTGTACCTTATAATGTACCAGGAAATGCTGTACATCTTCAAAACTGCCTTCCGGCAAATACGACCTGAGTTGTAATAATGGAACCTCTTCTTTAGGCATCAGTTTTCCTGTTCTTATTCAGTTTCATCACAGCAGAAACTTCTACTGCAAGATAAACAAGGTACAAAAAAAGTGAAAGGAAGATGCCTCTTTTATTGTAAGCATTTCCGCTGAGGTACACATATAGAAAAACCGCCAGTAAACAAATGGCCATCTTCATGAGCATTCCTGTCATAACACTGCGTACAAAAACATGCGGATTTTTATTATGCAGCCCTTTCAGCTGAATAATCATAGAGAGAATGCTTATGAAAAAAAGCAACACATTGGCAATT
>JAGPDJ010000013.1 GCA_018057635.1 Ferruginibacter sp.
GTACATATCCTGCATCAGTGCATGGCCTGAATCAAGCAGGTATTCAGGTGCAGCCTTAACAAAAGTATTGCCGTTGATTGTTACGGTATCAATCAGGTAAGTATATAAGGCATTGGCGGCACCGTAGGGCATTGGTGAATTTGTTGTGAGAATATCATTTATAGTATACCCGCTTTTAGAAAATTCTTCTGCAAACTGTTCGCTGTATGAACTGTAATTGTTAAGTGCACGGTAACGGGTAACGTTATTAAAATTAGCTGCCTGGTTTATCGCAATACTGAAAGCATGGCTGTTCTCTTTTTTACGGCGGCTCTGTTCACCCCATATAAAACCGGTTGTGCCCAGGTTGAAAGCATTCTTTTTATTTTCAGTGATGGTTTCCCGGTAATTGGCATTGTTGTTATTGATGAGAATAGCAGGTGTAAAAACAAATTCAGCATTTTTATAAAAACCAATGCCTGCAGGGTTTACAAAGGCTGCAGTAATATCACCACCCAGCGAACCCATGGCCCCGCCAATAGCCATATTCCTGGCACTTCCTGATTGTGGATACCAGCTGTAACGCAATGCATCTTCGGGTATCTGGGCAAAACACTTTACTGCAGTGAAAGATAAAATCAGGAGTATATATTTCTTCATACGTTCATTTTTTCCGGAATTCAATATCATTGTCTAATATTTAAATTCATCTGTATTAACAACAGGGATTTATATAAATATTCCCCGATAAATAATGTGGTTATGATTACCTGCTCCTTACCGGCCTTGAAACGGGTGCACCTGAACCACTGGACGAAGATCCGGAACTGCTGCCCGATGATGGGCTATAACTCCTGGTATTATTATCTGATGAAGAACGGGTTGAATTTTCATTTGAAGAAGGAACCGGATTTGTTAGGATCCGCCTGATATAGTTATTATCGTTATTGCTGTTGTTGTAAATCCGCTTGTTACCTGTATAGGTGCTTACACCTGTTTTATTATTTATGATGGAATAAGTGGTATTATTATAACTTCCCAGGTTTGTCATACGCGGCACCGTATTTTTTGGATTGCTGATGCTTACATTGGTAATATATACGGGATAATAACAGTAATATGGGTTATAATAATATCCATAACTGTATGCATAACGATATGGGTCATAGCTGTAATTAAAATCATCGTCAAAATCACGCCAGCGCCTGTCATAAATGGCCATTTGGATTTCCCTGTCTCTGTAAACCCTTCTCACAGATTCAGTTTTTTGTTTTTCCTGGCTATAATCTTCCTCAACTACCCGGGCAGGAGAATAGTAAACATCATCAGGGGTTTGCCCGCTTCTGTATGCAGTGCTGCAACTGCTTATAGCAGCCACAGAGAAGGCTAAAAGTATAATTTTAATATTCATATTGGATAGATTAAAAAGATTATAAAATGAAGTTACTACTTTTGTGCTGTTCTGTTTGCTTTTACAAAGTTGCAAAAAGCATTTACAATTAGACGTAACAGGGCAAAAAATTGATGTTAAAGATGTCATAAATAGATACGGGATACAAGATGCAGGAAATTAGATAATTGAACTTTGAAGTAATTTTCCACAATCCTGTATCCTGATTCTCGTATCTCGAATCTTGTATCTTGCATCCTGCATATTGTATCCCGTATCAGAATTTTTATTTATTAGAACCAAAACAACATATGAGCAAAGAACTAACATCAAGGGCAACAGATTATTCGCAATGGTATAATGACCTGGTCATAAAAGGACAATTAGCTGATTATTCAGCCGTACGCGGTTGTATGGTAATTAAACCTTATGGTTATGCTTTGTGGGAAAACATGAGAGATCAGCTTGACAAAATGTTTAAAGAAACCGGGCATGTAAATGCTTATTTTCCCTTGTTTGTACCCAAGAGTTTATTTGAAGCAGAAGAAAAAAATGCTGAAGGATTTGCAAAGGAATGTGCCATTGTTACGCATTACCGGTTAAAGACCGATCCGGATAATAAAGGAAAATTGATTGTTGACCCGGATGCTAAGCTGGAAGAAGAACTGATCATCAGGCCAACCAGTGAAGCAATAATCTGGAACACTTACAAAGGATGGATACAATCTTACCGCGATCTTCCATTATTAATCAACCAATGGGCAAATGTGGTTCGCTGGGAAATGCGTACCCGCTTATTTTTACGCACGGCAGAATTTTTATGGCAGGAAGGGCATACCGCACATGCCACAAAAGAAGAAGCAATTGAAGAAACGGAAAAAATGTTACAGGTTTATGCCGATTTTGTAGAAGAGTATATGGCTGTTCCGGTTATCAGGGGCGTAAAGACCGCCAATGAGCGCTTTGCCGGTGCTGAAGATACATATTGTATTGAAGCACTGATGCAGGATGGTAAGGCTTTGCAGGCAGGAACTTCTCATTTTCTCGGACAGAATTTTGCAAAAGCGTTTAATGTACAGTTTTTAAATAAAGAAAATAAACTGGAATATGTTTGGGCAACCAGTTGGGGCGTTTCCACCAGGTTGATCGGTGCATTGATCATGGCACACAGTGATGACCAGGGTTTGGTAATGCCACCCAAAATTGCTCCACTCCAGGTTGTAATCGTTCCAATTTACAAAGGCGAAGAAAGTAAAAAAATAATTGACGAAAAATCAGCTGCTATCATCAAAGATCTTAAAGCCTTAGGAGTTTCTGTAAAATATGACGACAACGACAATGCAAGGCCGGGCTGGAAATTCGCTGAATATGAACTGAAAGGCGTACCTGTCAGGATCGCTATGGGGTTACGTGACATTGAGAACAATGTGGCAGAAGTAGCCAGGAGAGATACTAAAGAAAAAAGCAGTGTATCACTGGATGGCATAGCCGCATACATCAAAAATCTACTCGACGAAATTCATCAGAATATTTACAACCGTGCACTTGCATTCAGGAATGAAAATATCAGGGAAGCAAATACCTGGGAGGAATTTATTCAATTGCTGGACGAAAAAGGCGGATTTATTTCTGCTCACTGGGACGGAACGGGGGAAACAGAAGAAAAAATAAAAGAAATGACAAAGGCAACTATACGTTGTATCCCGCTAAATAATAAAAAGGAAAACGGGATATGTATTTTAACAGGGCAGCCGAGCAGTGAAAGGGTGTTGTTTGCAAGGGCTTATTAGAAGTTTGAAGTTTGAAGTTTGAAGTTTGAAGTTTGAAGTTTGAAGTTTGAAGTTTGAAGTTTGAAGTTTGAAGTTTGAAGTTTGAAGTTTGAAGTTTGAAGTTTGAAGTTTGAAGTTTGAAGTTTGAACAAACTTATTCAACCTATAAAAATACTAACTTACCACCAATGAACCAATAAACCAGTTAACTAATAAAACATTTAACCAACATGGAACAAAATCAAAACTTATTGTCAGCAGAACTACAAGTAGATGCAACAGCAGCCGGGCATTTAAAAGAAGTAGCCATGTGGGCGAAACTCCTGGCAGTAGTTGGTTTGGTTTTAAGTATTCTCATTGGGATCATGGCAATTTTTGCCGGAACAATACTCGCTAATATGAACAGGAGTTTTGGAAGCGATTCTTCTGCAGCAGCTATTGGCTCTGGATTTATAACTGTTTTATATCTTTTAATTGGTGCTGTCTATTTTTTTCTCTCACTATTCCTTTTCAGGTTTGCAACAAAAATGAAACTGGCATTGCTAACAACAGACCAGGAAAATTTCAATGCCTCATTGCTGAATTTGAAACTTGTTTACAGGATTATGGGAATTATCATGATCATTTACCTGGCAATTCTTGCGTTGGCTTTAATTGGTGGGGTTATTGCGGCTGCTTTTATGTAATTTGCTGATGTGCTAATTTGAAAATTTGAAAATGTATGTATACATTCTGTTAAGATAATTTAATCATTTGATAAAGAATTAAATGCTTTTATTTTTGAATAAATTATTTAATTGCCAATTCGATATATCAGCACATTTTCACATTAGCACATTTTTCACATTACCTACTCCTTAGTTGCTAAATAATTATAATCTTCCAGTAATTTTTCCAGGAAATCGGGAGCATACATTTCAGATTTTATGGAGAGTACTTCTTTTACTTTTGCTTCAACCCGGTAACACATATCAACATTATTGCTTTTTTTTGACTGGGTAAGCACAGATTTTATCGTGTTGATATCACCATCACTTAAACGCATAACTTCCGGGAACAGTACTTTGTAATTTTCATTATTGATGTCCATAAAAACAGTATCTGCTATACTCATACTAGTTTTTGTATTTACTACTACGGTGCCCGCTGCCAGGTCACCCAGGCGCTGGCTTTTAGGTGTTACCGTTATGATGATCACTGTAGCAATTCCAAACATTCCTGTAAGAATGATGTAAAAGAACAATGCCTCTATTGAAAAGAAAACATAACCAAATAAAAATGGCCACTCAAAAACTTTTGTTAACCACCTTAACAGGTATTGCCCTATATTGGGTTCATCACCATCTAAACTAATAACCCTTATTCCCATTAGTTTTTTACCAATTGTTTGCCCGTTCATCCACAATTCAGTTATTAGTGAATACAACAGCATCGGCAGACTGATCACAAGGATATCAAAGCCCATATTGTCCTTAAGGTTGATACCAAATCCTTCATACAGAACATATTTCATACTGAAAAGGTATATTACAAGCATCAGGAAATCTGTCATATAGGCAAAAAGCCTTTTATGAAATGGAGCGATTTCAAATTCAAGATCAATATTGAATGCAGTTGATATTTGTATTATTCCCATGTATGCTGCAATTTACAAATTGAAGCTGCTTGATAAACGATATTTTTTTATTTATCCAAAATGTAGCAAATTGTACCTGTAATATAAATTAATCGATAAACCTGTGTTACTTGAGAGAAGCAATGTTCATAAAACGGAATGCTGAGAAATGGAAGGCATACCAGCACAGGCAATCTAAAAACCCTGATGAAACAGCAGAGCGTTTCATCACACTCATAGATGACCTGTCTTATGCCAAAACATTTTACCCGAAAAGTAAAGTAACACGCTGGATTAATGGTATTACAGCATCTATTTACCAGAATATCTACAGAAATAAGAAGGAAAAATACAGCCGGATATTCCAGTTTTGGAAATATGAACTGCCATTGCTATTTGGAAAATACCAGCTTATATTATTATTCACCGTTTTTATTTTTACCTTATTTGTTGCAATTGGCGTTTTTTCTTCATCCGCTAATCCAGATTTTGTGAGAGGAATACTGGGCAATGATTATGTGAATATGACCGAAGATAATATTGCGAAAGGCGATCCCTTTGGTGTTTATAAAGACGAGAATCCTTTTAGCATGTTTATCAGGATCGCCTTTAATAATATCAGGGTTGCATTTTTAACCTTTATGGGAGGATTTACGCTTGGCCTGGCTACATTTTACCTGATGTGGAGCAATGGCATTATGCTGGGAAGTTTTCAGTATATGTTCTTTGCAAACGGACTCGGCTATAAGTCAATACTGGTTATCTGGATACATGGCACCATAGAGATATCCTCCATAGTTATAGCTGGCACCGCGGGTTTTATGCTCGCCAAAGGAATACTATTCCCGGGAACTTACAGGAGAATGGATTCCTTTAAAAGAGCTGCAAAAGATGCCGCTAAAGTACTGATATGCCTGGTGCCTTTCTTTATACTGGCAGCCTTCCTGGAAAGTTATATAACTCACCTGATGAGTCAAACCTTTGATAAAGAAAACAACTACGGATTACCTGTATGGTTGAGTATTACAATCCTGATTTCTTCACTCTTGCTGATAACCTGGTATTTTATCATCTGGCCTTTAAGACTGAAATCAAAAGGGTTTTATATTAAAGATGATGGTATAGTTAGCAGGATAATGGATAAAAATGCATAAAACTGCCTTTACCATACTGTTTTTAATTTTTAATGTTTGCAGCCTTGCACAGGAGAAGCAGTTTGAATATACCGATTCCACTTTACTGATGGAAACCCAAACCTTAGAAGAACCCAATAGTGATGTGGATGAAAATGATATTGATAATATTGATTCAGCCGGGGAAATCCTTTCAGATACAACCCTTTATATTTATCCAATAAAAATTTCGCCTGATTCTGTTGTAGGATGGAAAAATGAAAAGCAGTTTTCTTACATCCGAAACCTTGACAAACTCCTTAAAAAAAAGCAACAGGAAGATATCAGTAAATATTCAGGAGAAATAGAAACAGGCCAGGAGTCATTTCTGCAAAAATTACTGTCATCAAAATTCCTCCAGCTATTTTTCTGGATAATAGCTATTGCATTTGTATTGATAGTATTGTATAAGCTTTTTCTAAATAACGTTATTTTCAGAAAAAATTCAACATCATCAGAACCTGCAATAATACAGGAAATGCCAGAACCGGTAACTGTTTCAGATTATGACAAACTCATACATCAGTCTTGTAAACTGGGTGATTACAGGATGGCAGTACGTTACCTTTACCTGAAAAACCTTGCTGCACTTGCAGATCAGGAATTGCTCACACTTTCTGCCGACAAAACCAATTACCAGTATGTGCAGGAAATTGAAGCTGGATTAAAGAATGAATTTGCATCGCTTGTATTAATATATGAATATACCTGGTATGGAAATTTTTCACCCGCACAGGAAACATATACCGGGATTGAAAAAAAATATATTGATTTTTATAAAAAAATTATAAAGTAGTTGATTAAAGCTATTACATATCTGTGTTGCTCCTGCTTGCTGTTGTTTATAGTTGCCTGTAAGAAAAATAACGGTTTGCCCGACCTGCGTGAATCTTATTCTTACCGTGATGCCAAACCATTTGGAACCCTCGTTGCAAAAAAGATCCTGCAATCCGGATTTTCGGGGAATTATATACAAACAGTTAAAGAACCTTTTGCAAAATCAGCTGAAACGTTCAGTGATTCGAATTCAGTCTATTTTTCTGTAAGCCGTAACTTATTTACCGTTGAAGAAGATGTTTCAGCAATGCTTGATTATGTTTATGAAGGCAATACAGCTTTCTTTGCAGCGGCTCGTTTTGATACACTTTTGATGAATAAATTATATTGCAGAATCGCTTCGCCTTCAGAAAATATTGGGAATGCGTCATTATTGTACAAGTCAACTGCAACCAGTGTAATAAAAGGGATACATACATCTGCAGACAGTTTCAGCTATTTTTACAAGCCTTTCAGAAGCTATTTTTCTGAAACTAATAATAATTACTGCAGGATTGCAGGTTATAATGAAGACGGAAAACCAAATTGTATTGTTTTTTTCTGGGGAAAAGGAAAATTATTCCTGCATACAGACCCACGCGCTTTTTCCAATTATTTTTTACTAACGGGTAACAACTACCGTTACATGCTGGAACTTCTACAGGTTACGAACGCTTCGCCCCAGCATGTTTATTGGGATGATTATTACAACAGGCACAATTACCAGGGAAATGCCGGTAAAAAAAACAACTCTCTTGCAGAAATATTCAAGTATCCTTCTTTGAAAGCAGCATTCCTGTTATTATGTTTGATATTACTTCTGTACCTGCTTTTTGGAACAAAGCGGAAACAAAAGGTTATCAATGAAATTAAGCCAAACCGGAACAGCTCTGTGGCATTTACTGAAACAGTTGCCAGGCTTTATTTGCAGGAACACGATAATAAAAATATTGCTGATAAAATGATCACTTATTTTCATGAATTCATACGTACAAATTACTATTTATATGTAAACCCTGCCAGCAGTGAATTTATCTCAGTTCTCAGTAAAAAAGCAGGCATTCCGGAGGAAAATACGATTAAACTAATGGAAGCGATAAATAAAGTAAATGAAAGCGAAGTTTTAGATGATCAGCAACTGTTAACTTTAAATGAACAAATCCAGCAATTTTATAAAAAAAGAGTATAATGGAAGATAATATTTTTGAACAAAGAACAAACGTTTCTGAACTGAACCAGGCAATGGATACAGTGAGGGCTGAGATCAATAAAGTGATAATAGGCCAGCAGAAACTCACAGAACTTTTATTGATAGGGATTCTCTGCGATGGGCATATTTTAATTGAAGGCGTTCCCGGTGTTGCCAAAACACTGGCAGCAAAACTGGTGGCTAAAATAGTTGATATCAGATTTTCACGCCTCCAGTTTACACCCGACCTGATGCCAAGTGATGTGATCGGTACAGCAGTTTTCAATCCCAAAGAAGCAGCATTTAGTTTTAAAGCCGGACCGGTATTCAGTAATATTGTGTTGATTGATGAGATAAACCGTGCTCCTGCTAAAACGCAGGCCGCATTATTTGAAGTGATGGAAGAAAGGCAGATCACCATCGATGGTCATACTTATATGATGGAGTATCCGTTCATTGTGCTGGCTACACAAAACCCGGTAGAACAGGAAGGCACTTACCGGCTGCCGGAAGCACAACTTGACCGCTTTCTGTTTAAAGTTCAGGTAAACTATCCAAGCCTGCAGGACGAAATTGAAATACTTCATAAACAACAGGGCAAAACGCAGAATGAGATGCTGGCTGAAGTGAACAAAGTTTTATCTGCAGATTCCATCAGGCATTTCCGTAGCATCGTTCAGCAGGTTCTTGTAGAACACAAACTGATTGAATATATTGCCAGGATCGTTAGTGAAACAAGAAACAATCCTTCACTGTATTTAGGTGCATCAACAAGGGCTTCTCTCGCAATTTTAAAATCATCAAAAGCTTTTGCTGCATTTAAAGGCCGCGATTTTGTTATTCCGGAAGATATCAAAGAAATGGCACCACATGTGTTACGGCATCGCATCATGCTTACTCCCGAAAAAGAAATGGAAGGTATTACACCGGATGATCTTATTGAAAATATTCTTAAAACAGTGGAAGTTCCGAGATAAAAACAACAATGTTATTTTCCGGGAACTTAGTGCATGGATTTTTATTTGACCCAATGAGCATACTAAAAAAATATTTTGGAGATTTGTTTTTACCAGGAAGATTTTACCTGGGCAGTATGCTGTGTATTTTGTTGTTCATGCTGTCATTTTTTATACATGGATTGTATGTATTAGCAGAGATTAACCTGTTTGCCTTTCTGGCATTGGCGTTGGCTGATTATATTTTTTTATTTTTTGCAGTCAGGCCACCTCGTGTTAAAAGGATTTTAAGTGACCGGTTAAGCAACGGCGATGAAAACCCGGTTACCATATATGTTTCAAACAGGATGAACTACCCGTTGAATATAGAGATCATTGACGAATTACCCGAACAATTCCAGCTACGCGATTTTAAATTTAAAAGATATTTTACAGCCCGCCAGGAACATAAGATCGTTTTTAGCCTGAAACCTTTTGAAAGGGGACAGTATGATTTTGGGAATACAAATCTGTATGTTAGTTCTGTATTGGGACTTTTAACCAGGAAGTTTATAGCCGTAACTGCCAATTCGGTTCCGGTTTATCCTTCTTATGTACAATTGAAAAAATACCAGCTTAATTCCCAAACTGCCATACTGAATGAACATGGCAGCAAACGCATGAGGAAGATAGGACAGAGTATGGAATTTGAACAGATTAAAGAATATGTAACAGGAGATGATGTACGCACTTTAAACTGGAAAGCAACAGCAAGGAAAGCCTCGCTGATGATAAATAATTATGCCGATGAAAAATCACAACAGGTTTACTGTATCATAGACAAAGGCAGGTTGATGAAAATGCCATTTGCAGGTCTCACATTACTTGACTATGCAATCAACAGCACCCTGGTGATGAGCCATGTATGTTTACAAAAACATGATAAGATAGGGCTTATTACTTTTGCAGAAAAACTGGGGTCTGTGATTGCAGCCGACAGGAAACCCGTTCAGCGGGAGCATATACTGGATTCACTGTACCGCCAGCAAACAACATTCCTGGAAAGCGATTTTGAGATGTTATACATGCAGGTAAGGCGAAGGGTGAAACAACGAAGCCTGCTCATTTTATATACAAATTTTGAATCATTGAACGGGTTACGCAGGCAAATGAATTACCTGCGTTCTATTGCCCGGCACCACTTGTTACTGGTTGTTTTTTTTGAGAATACCGAACTGGTGAAATTGTCGCATGCAGAAGCAAGGAACCTGGAAGATGTATATATAAAAACCACAGCTGATAAATTTGTGTTTGAGAAGAAACTGATCGTGAAGGAACTGTTGAAGCATGGTATTTTGTCTGTATTATCGGCACCGGAAAACCTTACAGTAAACACAGTTAATAAATACCTTGAATTAAAAACAAGGCAGGCTATTTAATAGCCCTCTCCTTTGGAGAGCCTGTCCCGATTTTTCGGGAGGTTGGGGTGAGGTCAAAAAAAATGATAAAAAAGATTTGATATATTTAACCGGATTAAAATTAATAGAAATAATTGGCAAACAAAGATTCATACTGGAGAAAGCATAAAGAAAAAATACATGGAACGGGCGGGAATGAAAAGCCAAGGCCAGAACTCATTGAAATAAGTACTGAAACAAAAGCTTCTTTTGAAGCCGGAAAAGTGTTGCTGATTGATAAACAACTGCACTGGACATCCTTTGATGCCGTTAGAAAAATAAGGAACAGCATCCGGATTAAAAAAGTTGGCCACGCCGGAACACTGGATCCGCTGGCAACCGGCTTATTGATTATTTGTACCGGAAAATTTACCAAGAAAATTAATGAATACATGGCTCAGGAAAAGGAATACACGGGTTCTTTTACACTGGGTGCTGTAACGCCAACTTACGATTTGGAAAGTGAACCTGAACAACATAAAAGCACAGCAGCTCTTTCAGCACAAATGATCCGGGAAAAAACCACTGAATTTACCGGGGAAATTCAACAGGTACCGCCAATATATTCTGCTATTAAAAAACAGGGAACCGCATTGTATGAACTGGCCAGAAGGGGAGTGGAAGTTGAAATTGAACCAAGAAAAGTTTTCATCAGGATTTTTGAAATTACGGCCATTGAAATGCCCGTTGTTCACTTCCGGATCGTATGTTCAACGGGAACCTATATACGAAGTGTTGCACATGACTTTGGCGTTGCACTTGGTTGTGGAGCCTATCTTTCAGCTTTGCGCCGTACGAAGATCGGGGAGTTCTCAGTAAATGATGCATTAACACTGGAAGGATTTATTCAAACACTTAAATAGCTTTAAACCTCAAACTTCAAACTCTAAAAAGGATAACTAATACCCACCGTAAAATTAAAATTCTCATATCTCCATTGCCTTTCACTTGCAGAAAATATCTTGCTAAAGAAGTTGTCAAATCCAATAGCAGGTACTTTCCAGCCGTCATTTATATAAAAAAGATCAGGCCTTTTAAAACGGAATCCAAAATCAAAACGAAGTACAAAGTAGCTAAAGTCGAGCCGGAAACCCGTGCCTGCAGAAACGCCCAGTTGTTTATAGATATTTCTGAATTTGAACTGCGTGGAATCTTCCGTGCCATCTGTTTTTGAATTTTTTATATTCCAGATATTTCCTGCATCTACAAATATGGCTCCTCTCAGAGTAAGTGTATTGGGTATGATACGGGCAATATCATAACGGAATTCCATATTGCCTTCAATCTGCATATCGCCCGTTCGGTCATTAAAGCCGCTGTTTGCCCCATAAGGTGTCATAGCTTTTCCACCTATACCAATTCCACGGAGCGGCCATCCCCTCATACTATTGCTTCCTCCTCCAATATATTGTTTAAAGAACGGGAGGGTCCGGTTTGAATCGCTGCCAAGCAACGGTATACCAACGCCAGAGTATAGACGAAACGCCAAAGCGGTTTTAGAATAGTTTACTGTAAACCTGTACTCGGCATCAAATTTTACATACCTTCTCAGGTAATTTTTCAGAAAGCCCAGGTTCCCCCAGGTTAAACCAGATTCTTCTGCATTGAATTTTATATTTCTTTCTTTCAGTTTGCTGCTGGGATGTGTTGGGTTAAAATACTGGTTGGAAACACCTGCACTCATCCCAACGGCATAAGCCGTATTGTAAGAGTAATTTAAAAAGGGGTTATCATTAAGCAATGTCTGGAAACTATCTGTCAGGTTATATAGCTTACTGAAACCAAGATTGAATGGTTTGATCTCCCATTTTAGTTTATTCTTGTCGAGCCAGCTCCATCCCATATTTATATTTACCGATTGCAGGTTGAATAACTCTAACCTGTTATTATACGACAGGTTTGTGTTTATAAATGATTCACCTTTTGGCAGCCTTTTATTCTTATTATTCCTGGAAAAAGGACTGGAAACAAATTTCAGTAATCCCGGAAATATTAGTTTTGGAAACACAACACTGTTAGCATAACCAACATCATTCGAATTAATTGAATTGCTGTTGCTGCTGTTGTTATTAAGTTCAATACCGGCCCTTATTCTATGTGTCATCCGGATGGCTTCTTTACCTACATTCCTGTTGGTTAAGGATAAATTTCCCGATATGCCAAAAAGATTACCTCCCAAAATATTGCCGGTACTGGTGTTTGCTGAATAACTTACTTCTACGGCTGCTTCAAAACCGAATTTTTTAGCAGGGATCAGTTCAATGATCATATCAATTTGATTGCTGCTATCAGGCAATTCCGAAATTTTTATGTTTACACTTTGCCACACACCTGCCTGCGAGAGATTCGTTAGTGTATTGTAATATTCATGCTGGCTGTAAAGATCACCGCTTTTAAAAGTAATATTCTTTGCCAGGAAACCGGTACGGAATAATTTTTCATGGTAACGCAAAATATACCTGCCCGTTTTTCTTTGAATAATAGATGTTGTGTCAGTTAATTCATCTCCGGGTATATAATCAGATAATATATAAATACGGTTGATGTAATAACGTTTTAGCTTTGTTGAATCCGCTGGCGGGTTTAATGCAACTGCAAGTTTTATCCTGGGAGAATCAGCTTTTTGCTGAGCTTCAGCCAGTAAACGCAATTGTTCAAAAGGGTCATCACTCACACTGGTCAATGCCTCAATGGTTGTATCGCCCAATACTTTTAATTCTGCAGCAGTAAACTTATAATAACCGTTGTTGCGAAAACTGTCTACTAGCCTGTTTATCTCACCAAACACCGCATTCTTCGTAATTGGACTTAATTTCTGAAGTTGTGTTTCTTTAACAGAACCAAGGGCAATGTATTGCAGGTCGGGTTTTCGCAGCCGGTAACTAACCGTGTCAATCAAAGTTGGGTTGCCTGTTTTTACGATATAGTGTACATACACTTTTTTGCCAGATGTATCAGTACGTGGAATAACTTTAGCATTGTAATAACCAAGATGCAATAAAGAGGCTTCCATATTTCTGGCAGATATATTTGTATAAGTGCTATCGTATACCGGTGGCCTTTTAATTATATTAAAAAAGATAAATACATCCTTTCCTGGTATTTTTGAACTATCGTCTAATTGATTGTTTAAGCGTTGTAAAATGGTTGATTTTTCTGTTTTGGTAAATTTTACTCCACTAACTTCGAGACTGTCGATACTATAATTGCGCAGGTAGTATTTGTTAACTGGTGCTTTCCTTACGATCGGAATTGAACAGGATGAAAATAAAATTAACAGGAAAATGCTATTTTTCAGTTGTGATACGATCCTGTTAACGGTTTTTTGGAGTAGCAACATATTAAAATTGAACAATGATAAGTAAATCCACCATCAAATATATCCAAAGTTTACAGCACAAAAAATTCAGGGATGAATCTGGTGCATTTATTGCTGAAGGGCCAAAGGTTGTAGTTGGGTTAATTGAGTCTGCTGTATTCCCCCTGCAGGCCGTTTATGCTGTTCAGGATTGGGCGGAAGAACTATTCAGCCTTCATATTCCTGGATTAAATGAGAAAATAGAAATAGTGAAGGATTTTGAATTGGGAAAGCTTGCAACTTATGCTACTGCGAATAAAGTAGTGGCTGTGTTTCAAAAAAGGGAAAGCTTAAATAAAATCGAAATTAAAAACAGGTTTACCATAGTGCTTGATGATTTACAGGATCCGGGTAATTTCGGTACGATTATCCGTACGGCAGATTGGTTTGGCGTAGAAAACATTATATGTTCAGAAAATACAGTAGATATGTATAATAGTAAAGTAGTACAAAGTACCATGGCCAGCCTGGGCAGGGTAAATGTTGTTTATACAGATATTTTTAATTGGTTGTCAGAACAGGAAAAGGTTAACATTTATGCTGCAACTTTACATGGTAAATTTATCAATGAAATTAATAAACCAACAGAAGGTATTCTTGTGATCGGCAATGAATCTAAAGGAATCAAAGATTCAATATTGCAGTTAGCCGGTGAAAAAATAACCATTCCTAAAAAAGGCCATGCCGAATCGCTCAATGCTGCCGTTGCCACCGGAATAATTCTCGCAAAATTTATGTTATAAACCCTAAACAATCTAAACTCTCTAAACCCAATATCTTTCTCCACTTAAACCACTCTCCCCATTACCTGAACTGTATCGCCTTAACCGGGTTCACTTTTTTTATCAGCAAAGAAGGAATGATCAGTGTAGCAAAGCAAACTGCCAAAGTGATGATATTCACAATTACTACCTGCCACCAAATTATTTCAGCATGGGCAACATTCATATAATAAGCTTCTTCATTGAGTTTGATGAAACCGGTAGCCTCCTGTAGCCAGCAAATACCAAGGCCTAATACTGTTCCTGCTACTATGCCTATTATTGCTATGAAAGTAGTGTTGTAAAGAAATATTTTCTGAATCATCCAGTTTCCAGCCCCAACAGCTTTCAGTATTCCGGTCATCCTTGTCCTTTCCAGCACAAGAATAATGAGGCAGGTTACCAGGTTTACAACCGCAACGATCATCATGATCACTAATAATATATTTTTTATTTGCCCTTGCAGGTTCAGCCAGTCGAAAATATTGGGATAAACCTGTTTGATGCTCCTGCTGTACCAGGTTTGCGGCAGTTCTGAATATATCCTGGAAGAAACACTGTCTGATTGCTTGTAATCATGTAAGAATATTTCATATCCGCCTATCTGGTTTAATTCCCAGTTATTCAACCGCCTGATCAGGTTGATGTCGCAAAGTGCAAAGTTTCTGTCATATTCTTCAATGCCGGTTTTAAAGGTACCGGCAACCCTTAAACGCCTGGCGGTTTTGCTGCCGTCTTCCCTGAAAAAGAACACCAGCATGCTGTCGCCTGTTTTAATATTTAATTGGGAAGCTGTATAATTACTGATATTGATCTGGTTACTGTAACCGCTGTCTTTAAAACTGATCCAGGTACCTGTTTGCAGAAATGACTGCATCCTGCCGAAATTAAAACTGCTGTCGATGCCTTTTAACAATACACTTTCAATATCTGATTCAAATTTCAATATTCCCGATTTTGTTGCATACCGTTCAACTGAAACAACCTGCGGAAGGGAATGAAGGTATTTTTCTACTGCAAAATCCTGGTATATGGGGAATTCTTCGGCAACACTTACTTTATTCTCCAGGTCCTGCTGAACCCTGATATGCCCCCAAAAACTAAAAACTTTATTGCTGATTTCCCGTTGAAATCCGTTCACAAAACTAAGTGCAACGATCATTACAGCTACACTTAATGCAGTGGCACTGATGGCCAATGTTATAATAAAACGTGAAAATGTTTTTTGTTTAAACGAGGCTAATCGCTTTGCTATGAATATGGATGGATCCAATCGGACAATTTTTGCTACCTTTCAAAAGTAAATTAATTAGTTTATTTAATGAGTTCCAAAAACCACCAGGCTGTCATTATTTTTCTAAGTTGTTTTTTCAACTTAACAACCGGCTTTGCCCAAAACGTTGAAAAGATATATTTACCTAATATCAAAACAGCTCAATTATTCTCTTACGGTAACCAGCAATCTTTGCCTGTGTATACTTTAAACAGTTCCGATAAACTTGAACTTGAGTTTGATGATCTGGAAGGAAGTGTTAAAAGCTATTACTATACTTTTGTTTTATGTGATTATAACTGGGTACCGGTTAACCTCAGTGCGTTTGATTACATAAAAGGATTTACCCAGAACCGTATTACAACTTACCGGTATTCATCCATTGCACTAACCAGGTATACACATTACCAGGCATTCCTGCCTGACAGGAATTCGGTTCCTTCAAGATCCGGGAATTACCTGTTAAAGGTTTTCCTTGATGGTGATACTTCCAAACTTGCTTTTACCAAACAAATGCTGGTACTGGAGCAGAAAGCCTCGGTAAGTGGAGCAGTTGTTCAGCCATTTTCGGCACAACTCTTCAACACTCATCAGAAATTAAGGATGTCGGTAAATATTTCCGGTATCAACAGTTTTAGCGCTGCTCAGCAGGTAAAAGTGGTGATTTTGCAAAATAACCGCTGGGATAATGCACAAAGAGACATACCACCAACTTTTGTTAGAGGAAATGTACTTGAATATAATACAGAGAATAATTCCATTTTTCCTGCCGGAAAAGAATGGCGCTGGCTTGACCTGAGGAGTTTCAGGTTGCAGAGCGACCGGGTTGACAGTGCAGCGTATCATAAGAATGCAACGGATATGTATGTAAAAACAGACATTGACAGGAATGGCCAGCGATACCTCTATTTTCCTGATTACAACGGTATGTTTAATATTATTAGTTATGAAAGCATCAATCCGTTCTGGCAGGGCGATTATGCTACAGTACATTTTTCACTGGCTACGGTTGACGGTAACCCATACCCGAAAAGAAATGTGTACCTGGCAGGTCATTTTACAGGTTATGAATTGAGCGATACCTGGAAAATGAATTTCAATACCGAAACCGGCAGGTATGAAACATCCACCATGATGAAACAGGGATACTACAATTATACCTACCTGTGCACCGATATTGATAACCCAAAGAAGATGACAGACCTGGAAGGCAATTACTGGGAAACAGAAAATTCTTATACGATACTGGTATATTATAAATCATTTACTGACCGCAGCGACCAGTTGATAGGAGTGGGGAGTATTAATT
>JAGPDJ010000014.1 GCA_018057635.1 Ferruginibacter sp.
CCTTTGAATATATTTTCAGCATCTTCCTTTAATTGCTGCTGCAGTGATTTATCTGTTACGGCGATATTACACTCCGGGTGTAGCTCAGATGTTTTAAGTGCATAGGTTTTAAATTCCCTTCCATCCGGAAAAATATATTCAACAGGATTAAAAACGGTTACCTGCTTCTCATCGTTACCGTTAGCAACCAGCATCACGGTGAATTCCCTGCCATTTACATATTCTTCCACAAGCAACGGACCATATTCTTCAATGATGCCCGCCGATTTTTTATAAAGCGCCCCTTCATTGTTTACCAGTGAATTTTCATCAATACCCAGGCTGTCGCCGGCTTTAGCCGGTTTAACAAAAAGCGGGTAATGTAAATGCCTGCAGGAAGCAGTGATATCTTCCAGTGTTTCAATCAGGGCATAAGCGGGAGTAGCAACACCTTCAGTATATGCCACATATTTCATCAGTTCTTTCGGGGGATCATATAACAAAGAAGACGGGCCGGTAAAAGGGAGATTCAGTAATTCCAGGAAATAAATCACATCAATGGAAGGCACTTCCCATTCCAGGTAACCTTCACAAAGATTTACAAAAACATCATATTTTTTTTTGCCCAGCTTTTTAAGCTGGTTATATGTAGTCAGTTTATTAAGGAATACGTGGTCAACCTCATCGCCCGGTAAAAGCGATGACAAGTTCCTGGGCGGATCATAATTTTTATAATCAACAGCAGTAGTGGAATAATCCGGTTGCAACACACAAACTTTCATAAAATAAATTTGAAAATAGCTCAGGCCCTGGCATTGTTTGCGGCACGAACATAAGCATGTTTTTTCAGAGAAGCACGTACAAAGGCGTCATTTAAAATCTCAATAACAAGCTGGGAAAAACGCTTACCGGAAAAACGGAGAATGGCACCGATAGATGTAAAATTTTCATCTTCACTGATGCCACACTGGGCATTTACTTCCAGTACATATAATTGTTTGGTTTCAGCATCCATCCTGATGTCAACACGGGTATAACCTTTTCCTTTTGTTGCACAATAAGCATCCCAGCTTAATTTTTTTATTGGCTCTATCAGTTCTGCAGGCGGTAATTGGTATTCATAAAAATTTTCTTCCCCCGGCATGGCAGATTCCTCTTCATAAATTTCCCAAAGCCTGTCGAATGAAAGGAACTTTTCTTTATCCGGCAGGGAAGCATGAAAAACCCGTTCAACAGGTGTATAAACAACAGCATTGGCCGGGTCGTCATAAGATCCGCTGATGAGTGTTGTATATTCCGGGCCGCAGATAAATTTTTCTGCAATAATGCCATCGGCAGTCAGGTTCCATCCACGGTAACCTGTAAACATTTTTTCAACCAATTGTTGCAGGTCTGGTTCATTATCAACTACATTTTTAATTCCTACTCCCATACTTCCACCCGAAACAGCCGGTTTGATGATAACCGGTATACCCAGTTTTTCAAATAATGCCGTTGCGTCAACATGTTTATCGCGGATCGTTTCCCAGGCTGCGTTTTGAATACCCGCCTTATCAAATTCCGTCTTCATGGGAATTTTGGAAGTAGTGATATTGTAAAAATATTCATCAGAACCGGTATAGATAATATCTTTTTCTTCCAGCAATTTTACAACCGAAACTCCCGGTGTTCCGTTAATCTCATCACCATCACAAAGATTTAAGACCACAGGAATCAATTTTCCGTGCTCTTTTTCTGCTTCTATGGTTTCTATTACTTCCCGGAATGTAGTCATGTTTACCGGTTGCCATAGCCAGTTTACATTTAATTCTGTAAATACCCTTGAATACTCTGCAATACTTTGTGAAAAGTCGTAGTAATAATCAATATTGTCATCTTCACTTTGCAGGCTGGGTGACAAAACCCATACTTTTAATTTATTGGAAGGGGCCCCTTTTAAAATTGAATGGCTTTTTTTCATGGATGAGATAAGCTAAAGTTTTTGCTGAAGCTGTTGCCTGATGAAACCGGTTAGCCGGTAATTGTTTAATATTTCTAAAGGAATGTGTTTTGCACCTTTGATGTTTTGAAGACAGTTTTTACTTCCGCAATAACAGATGAAGGGTTGTGCCATATCCAGCTCGGTAGACGGATAGAAAAAACCGAGTTCTTCATTTTGTTCAATGTCTTTGAGTGCAATAAGCTCCATGTTTTCGGTATCAAAAAAAACGTTTGGGTTGCAACTGTGATTGGTATACTGTAAAAATTCAGGTACCAATGTAAAATGTTCTGATAAACCTCTTTGTACGGTAAGGTAATTGGGCGTTGTAAACACTTGCCCTGCAGAAAATCTGCTCACCACATCGCCTTCTTTGAAAGGAACCATTGCATGCAAAGATTTTTGTCCTGTAATGCTGTTATGTATGATCTCAGCAACTCCATGTTTACTGATTATTTCAAGCGCCTGATTTGATATAGCAGTAGTGGTCATGCAGATTGGAATGAAAAAAGTAAAAATAGTTTAACAGCAATAAATATTAAAACAGAAAGATAGAAAGGATCGTAATTAAAACCGACTAAACTTATACCTAAGTTTTCAACAATGGTTGATTAAAAAGCAGGCTGGTAAAAAGGTTGAAATGATGGTAGCGTTTATAAATATTACAATGTTTAAACAGCGTATTATTTTTAATTCAAGGATTTTTATTGACCGATAATAAATTTAAAAAGGCGGCTCAGATTTTTATCTGCTTCCCCGGCAACTTTAATGATCTCTTGAATACTAACCGGTTTTAGATTTTCCGGGTTGCATTCATCTGTAATGATACTGATAGCAGCACAGGGAAGGCCAATATGGTTTGCAACAATTACTTCCGGAACAGTGCTCATGCCAACCATGTCGGCACCCGCAGCTCGCAGGTAACGGTATTCTGCGCGGGTTTCAAGATTTGGCCCAGCAACAGAAACATACACACCTTTTTTAAGTTTCAATTTTAATGACCGGGCACCTTTTTTTACTTGTTTTGAAAGCGTTTCATCATAAGGGCTGCTCATATCTACAAACCTGTTGCCATAAATGGGATCATTCAAACCTCTCAACGGATTTTCGGGTTGCATGTTAATATGGTCTTCAATCAAAACAAGGTCGCCTTTTTTGAATGCAGGGTTCATTCCGCCTGCAGCATTGCTCAATAAAAGTTTTTTTGTTCCCAGCGCTTTCATTACTCTTATTGGGAAAGTGATTTGTTGCATACTATAACCTTCATAATAATGGAAACGTCCCTGCATGACGATGATCTTTTTATCTCTTACAACGCCCAATACCAGCTGCCCTTTATGAAACTCAACGGTAGCATTCACAAAATGTGGTATTTCCTGGTATGGAATGGTTTCAACTACTGTTATTTTTTTTACAAGAGCATTCAACCCTGTTCCCAGCACCACGGCGTAATCTGCCGCTTCAAAACCTTTTTTTGCCAGAAATGCGGCAGACTCATCAATTTTTTGCAACATGTTTTCCATAAAACAACGCGTTATTTTTAGGAAAGGTATAATGAATTTAATTGTGCCGTATAATTTGAGCCTCCGGATTTTATAAAACCCCCGATCAGTCTAATCAATATAATTATAAACCAAAAGACAGCTAATAAAAAGGAGATAGAAGTAACAGGAGGAATAAATTCATGGATAATAACAGTAGAATACTTCAATTTTTACCATTAACAATACTTTCTGAATACTAAATATTATAACATATACGTTTTTAAGTCATATATCCGGAACAAAATCCTAAATAATGACAAACTATGCTGCAAAACAGGAAGTACTACTGATAACCGGTACAGATTTTACCAACCGTCAGTATCTTGAAAAAGACAACAACGAAAGATCCAAAAATTTGTCGCAGGAAGAAAAACTGAGGGAGGCTTGCTGGAACGGCTTGCTTAAAGATATACTGCCAGAGGTTTTTCTTTTGTCTGGTCCGGATGCAAAGTTGTTTTTATGGCAAATGCGGGAAGCACAGAATATGCTGGCCCTTCAAATGGCAGAAGCCCCGGTAGAAGTAGATTATTACAGTTCTATAGATCCTTATTGCTTTATGCAGATACAGGGGTTTAGTTAGAAGTTAGGAGAGAGTATTTGGGAGTTAGGGGGTGCGATTTAAACTAAAGAAACGTTATACGGTATTTAAATAAACTTTAAACGGCCGGAAGCAATTTGCTTCCGGTTTTTTATTGATGCCCTTTTAAAACAGATGTGTACGGGAATTCTTGGTAATTTTATAGTATCAAATTCATATAAATACTTCTAACATGAAAACGTCAACTTGCTTATTAGCTGGTTTTATTTCATTTATAATTTTTCAAAACACCGGGTACGCTCAAACAAAAACAATCTCCGCTGATAATGAATGGAAAGCCCATTCTGCTTTTTTACAAAACACAGCAGAAGCAGACTATATAATCCGTGTTGGTGATATTGACAATCTTGGATTTGGCTGGCCCGATGGTTTTGATCCGTTTTGCGGGAGAACCACAGATGCTCATGCATATCCATGGAAAGCCGGCAAAGAAGATCTGCCCGGGTTTGACCGTATTTTGTTGTCATCAAAATTTACAGCCGGTAAAAACATGCCATGTGGAGGCGATGGTTATTCCCTGGCATATAATGCCATCACGTCAAAACCGGTTACATATTCATTGGCAACGGATAAATTAAAAAACGTAAGCATCAAAAATGTATTCCTGCAGGTTTTTATAGATGATTTCCAGGCTCCTTCCCTTTGTTCAAAATACCAGGTAACGTTAAACGGTATACGCTTTGTAGAATTTGATAAGATCTTAAATGCCATTGACCAGACAGGCCCGGTAGGGAAACTGGTAACGGTGCCTGTACCCGAAGAGTTTTATACAGCAATAACCAGCAAAGCAACGTTGGCTGTAAAAATTGATGAAACAACCGGCGCTGCCGATGGTTTTGCAATCGACTTTATACGCTTACTAATAAACCGGAACCTTGAAAATACCTGTAAAGGAAGTGTGAGTGGTATTGTACTTGACAAAGCAACAGAACAACCGGTTGTAAATGCCAGCATAATCATGGCAGATAAAACCAGCACGAAAACAAACCGCGAAGGAAGATTTTCATTCAGAAATATTCCAACCGGATTTGAAGTACTTACAGCTGCGGCACCAGGATACAATGACGGCCGGTCTACAGCAGACATTGGTTCGGGAGAAGACAATCCAGAAGTAACGATCTACCTGGAAAAAGGTGCACAGGCAGTATTTGATAAGAGAGAGGTTTCTGTTGGAGAAGTATTGAACCTGGACAATATTTTATTTGACCAGGCGAAATGGGAAATTAAAAAAGAAACCAAACCAGCGCTTGATAATGTAGTGGAATTCCTGAATACCAATGCAGATGCAGAGATAGAACTGTCTGGCCATACTTCATCGGAAGGCGACGCGGCATACAACCGCTCCCTTTCATACAAAAGAGTTAAAGCCTGTAAAGATTATATAATATTGAAAGGGATAGATCCCGGCCGTATCATTGTTTACGGGTATGGCCCCGACAGGCCAATTGAATCCAACGATACAGAAGAAAACCGGGCTAAGAACAGGCGTGTGGAAATGAGGATTGTGAAGTTGTAAAGAGATTGGGTTTAAAGCATTGTACTGTTGTAAAGGTGGCTTAGAGGACTAATTTTGAGTAGAAAATAGTATAATTCTAAACCAGGAAATGTAACAACTAATGGGATGAGACCATAGATTCCTACTCAAAAAAGAGTTTTGAACTGTGGGCCTCAGAAAAAATTGCGTTAAGAACTTTCCGGAATGAAGCTCCCCGCCGCAGGTGGGTTTACGGCGAAAGCGACCAGGAAATATTCAAATGCAGATGCTATGTCGGCTGAATGAAATAAAATGTTTGGCCATAGCTCTTTCGGCGTAGCGTAATGAAGGAAAGTTTACCGTGTCCCGAGAGCGAAGCGAATCGGGAGCTTTTTTTTCTGCAGCCCTTGATTTTTGCTTCTTGGAACAAGGTCCCGCTTTTGCGGGATTAAGGAAAAGAAGATATTGAAATTCAAGTAATCAAAAGTTTGTTACTTAAGAGAAAAACAAGAGATAGATTAATCAATTAGTTTAAAAGCAAGCAACACGTTAGGCTATATATAACTGTTATCAATACCCGAAAATAGGTTTCAATTTCCCCCATAGTTCATTGTCAAAACTGGAAACAGCCAGCTGAACATTTCCGGCAGATTCACCCATGCGTATAACTACAATTTTCTGTGAAGGAACCACATAAACTTTTTGGTCATTTTTCCCCAGGGCAGCATACATATCTGCAGGAGCATTGGGTGCCAAAGATCCGGCAAAAACATTTTGCAGGGTTGGAAGCATGTGGCTGGTTTTACCATTCAGCCAGGTTAAGTATCCGTATGAAAGGTTGAGATTCTGCGAGCTGTTAACCTGTGTATTAAAATAAACAGAATCATTTAAGATAGGTGTTTGGTCCCATTTGCCTTTGTTCAGCATCAGCAAGCCAAACCGGGCCATACTGCGGGCTGTGCTGTAATACACATTGTTATACCCGTTTCTTACCCATAGGCCATTCATGCCCAGTTTATTCCGGATCTTTTCCTGGAAATATCCGTTGTAAGTATTTCCGCTGGCACTTTCCACAACCTTATCTAATAAAGTGTATGGGGCATTGTGATAAGCCCAGCGGGTACCCGCATCCGACTTGTAAGCCAGGCATGCCGGAAGCGTGCAATCGCTTTCGGGAACATTGTCATCCAGTCCGGTTGTCATTGTTAACTGGTGGCGGATGCTGATCAGGTCTTCTTTAGCAGCAGGGAGTGATGTCCATCCGTTGCCTAAATATTGTGATGTTTTGTGATTGATGTTTAATATGCCTTCCTGTTGGGCAATACCTACCAGCATACCGGTCATTGTTTTTCCGGCAGAAGCCCAGTACCAGTTGCTGTCGGCAGTAAAGGTTCCAAAATACTTTTCTACTACAATTTTTCCGTTTTTAAGGATGATGAACGCCTTTGTATTTTTTAGTTGAAGGTAACTGTACAGGTCATTTAACTGGGGGTCTGTCCAGCCTAATGTGCCTGGCGAAGTTGTTTCCCAGGTTGTTCCGCTAACCGGTGGAAAATAAATTGCAGGTTCGGGTGTGGGCACGGGCACAGGATCTGCGGGAGATGATTTTTTACATCCGGCAAAGATGGAAGTAAATACAAGGGATAACAACAGTAATTTTTTCAAGTAAAACGTTTTAGTGATTTTTCAGACTCATTTAAGGTAATAATGTTTAAAAGTAAAAGTAGAAATTAATTGGTATTTATTACCAGTTGTCTGAATTAGGATTTTTTGGATGTAATGATAAGTAGGATTGCATTTATAAAAATAACAACCGAATCCTATCACCCCCTCATCATTTAATCCTAATTCAGACATCTTTATATCTAAATTTTATTTAGTACCCAATCAGGCTGGTTTGATAAAAAATTGTATTAATTGCAATCACTTTCAATCTGTACATATGAAACACGAAGAATTAACGCATAAGATAATAGGGTGTGCCATGAAGGTGCATTCAGTTTTAGGGAATGGTTTCCAGGAAGTGATTTATCAAAGGGCACTTGTCATTGAAATGAAAACTTGTGGTCTTGATTTTCAAAGGGAAATGGAGATGCCAATAATATATAACGGCCATGAAATTGGAAAAAGAAGGGTAGATTTTTTTGTAGAAGGTAAGGTTATGGTTGAAATAAAGGCTTGTATAAAATTAGAAGATGTGCATATAGCACAGGCCATGAATTATTGCCAGGTTTATAATCTTCCTCTTGGGTTACTTATTAATTTTGGAGCGAAAAGTCTTGAATTCAAAAGAATATATAATGTTAATCACGAAGAAAATAGTAACTATCTCCGGAAATCCCAAAAATTCTAATTCAGACAGTAATAATAAAAATCACTTCATTGCAGTAGAGATCTATGTGCTGTGGGTCCCGAATTTGCTTCGGGACGACACTTAGATTTTCATACCAATTCCCGATCCAATCGGGATTAAGCAGCAGAATTAAGGAAATAAAAAAAGACCATATTTCTATGATCTTTTTCTGTGGTGTGGGCCGGGATTGAACCGGCGACACATGGATTTTCAGTCCATTGCTCTACCAACTGAGCTACCGCACCTTATGTTGCTATATGGATTTTTAGTCCATTTCCCGATCTAATCGGGATACCGCATCTTTTGCAGGTATATGGATTTTTAGTCCATTTCCCGGTCTAACCGGGATACCGTACCATCATACTTTTCAGTATAATCCCTTTCGGGGCTGCAAAAATAAGGGGTTTTTAATTAAGATTTGGTATTTAAGAATGAATATTTTCAAATCCAAATCCCTGCAGCCCTGTTTTTTATCATTTATTTCATTGAAGCCATATCTATTACAAACCTGTATTTTACATCACTCTTCAATACTCTTTCATAAGCTTCATTAATCTTGTCAATGCTGATCATCTCCACATCGCTGGTTATATTATGCTCTGCACAGAAATCCAGCATTTCCTGTGTTTCCCGGATACCGCCAATCAGGGAACCAGCCAGGGTGCGGCGTTGCAATATGAGATTAAAGCCCATCACAGCTGAAGGTTCGGCAGGAGCACCTACGAGCACCATGGCGCCATTTGTTTTTAATAATGGCAATAATTTATCATAACTGTTGGGTGCAGAAACAGTGTTGAGAATAAAATCGAAATGATTTTTCAGTTCATTCATTTTATCTTCTTTTTTGCTGTTCACAAAATGAGTCGCTCCCAGCCTTTTGGCATCGGGTTCTTTATTATCAGATGTACTGATCACAGTCACTTCGGCTCCCATGGCTGCTGCAAGCTTAACGCCCATGTGTCCCAATCCGCCTAATCCTACAATAGCCACTTTTTGCCCCGGGCCAACTTTCCAATGCCTTAATGGTGAATAAGTAGTGATGCCGGCACATAATAAAGGAGCCACACCCTTCAGGTCTAATTTTTCAGATACATGTAAAGTGTATTTTTCATCAACAACTACCTGTGTTGAATATCCGCCATAAGTGGGCTGACCGTTTTTATCCAAGCTGTTATACGTTCCCGTCATGCCATTTTCACAATATTGCTCTTCACCGGCTTCACACTGGCTGCAGGTACGGCAGGAGTCAACGATACAGCCTACCCCGGCCAGTTCACCAACCTTAAAGTTTTTTACATGTTCGCCAACTGCTGTAATACGTCCAACAATTTCGTGCCCTGGTACCATGGGATATATAGAATTTCCCCATTCGTTTCTTGCCTGGTGAATATCTGAGTGGCAAACCCCGCAATATAATATTTCGATCTGTACATCATGCGGACCGGGAGCTCTTCTTTCAATAGATAAAGGGCCCAGCGCTGCATCAGCAGCTGCGGTAGCATAAGCATTTATTTTTGACATTTGAATGAAGTTTAAAGTGTGAATATATTTAGAATAGATATGTAATATAAACTATAACAGGGTATGGGCTTAAATGTTTATAGATTAAATAATAGTTAAGTGAAATAATAACGGTTAGGCACATGTCAGGATAATTGCATGAGAAATGCTTTTCAGACACAGGTGAGAAGACCATCCAGGCAATATGTTATTGTAACGGTCAGGTACAGGTAGGGAGACCTGCACCTGAAAAGGAGACCTGCACCAGAAAAAACCAATTCGTGAAATTCGTTTTAAAAATTCGTGTTATCAATTCCCGTACTCACACAAAAATTTAATCCGCATCAGCTTCAGTTGTTCCCAGTTAAAATCACTATCTGCCAACTCTTCCTGTGCTACCTGTAAGGATGATGTTTCACAACTTTTAAAGTAATCAATGATCTCTTCCTGTTCATATTCATCAACCATATCATTAATGGCATAATTCAGGTTAAGTTTTGTACCGCTGGCAACGATCGTTTCCATTTCTTCCAGCAGTTCTTCAATGCGCAGGTCCTTTGTTTTGGCAATTGTTTCAAGCGGGATCTTCTTATCTACATTCTGTATGATAAAGATCTTATTGTTATTTCTATTGGCAACTGTCTTCATCACAAAATCATCCGGCCTTTCAATATCATTTTCTTCTACATAAGCGCTGATCACATCCAGGAATGGTTTGCCATAGCGTATGGCCTTTCCTTTACTTACGCCGCTGATCTTTTCCAGTTCTGCCATAGATGTTGGATACATAGTTGCCATATCTTCCAGTGATGTTTCCAGGAAGATCACAAAAGGCGGCAGGTTCTTTTCTTTTGAAACTTTTTTTCGCAGGTCTTTCAGCAGTTCCAGCAGTTTTTCATCAGCAGCACCGCCTTCGCCAGCCGCAGCATCATTGCTGTCTTCATCATCTGCATTGGCCTCTTCAAACAGGTTATTGAGGGCAATTTTAAAAGAAGCAGGTTTCTTTAAAAAGGCCTCTGATTTTTTGGTGAACTTTAAAATACCATAATCCACAATGTCTTTTTCCAGTAAGGCATTTAGTAACATCTGCCTGATCAGGCTGCTCCAGTAATGTGGTTCCTTGTCATTACCACTGGCAAACACAGGCAACTCTTCATGCCGGTACATTTTTACCTGTTGGTTTGCATGGCCAAGCAAAATCTGCAAAACATATTCCAAAGTGAATTGCTCACCCAGCGCCTTTACAGCTTTTAATACTGTAACCGCATCTTCTTTTGCCTCTATCTTTTCTTTAGGGTTCAAACAATTATCACAATGGCCGCAGCTTTGTTTGTCATCATAGGGCTCACCAAAATAATACAGCAATGTTTTACGGCGGCAGATACTGCTCTCTGCATAAGATACCGTTTCATTGATCAGCTGTGCACCAACCTCCCGTTCACTCAACGGTTTGTCTCGCATCAGGTGTTCCAGCTTGGCTGCATCTTTGTGTGAATAATACAGAATACATTTTCCTTCCAGGCCGTCTCTTCCGGCCCTTCCTGTTTCCTGGTAATAATTTTCTATTGATTTTGGAATATTGTAATGAATTACAAACCGCACATCGGGCTTATCAATTCCCATTCCAAAAGCGATGGTGGCTACAATCACATGAATGTCTTCATTCAGGAACTGGTCCTGTCTTTCCGACCTCAGTTTTGCGTCTAGCCCTGCATGATATGCAACTGCTTTAATGCCATTTGCCATGAGCATGTTTGCCAGCTCTTCGGTTGTTTTACGGTTAAGCGTATAAATGATACCGCTTTTATTTTTATGTTGCTGAATAAAACGTACAATGCTTTTGTTTGTCTGCTCCAGGTTCACCTTTGGTTGAATCTCGTAATAAAGGTTAGGCCGGTTGAACGACGAGATAAAAACAGCAGGGTTTCTTAAACCAAGGTTTTTAAGTATATCGCTTTGAACTTTAGGAGTAGCCGTAGCCGTTAGTCCTATGATGGGTACATTTGGATTAATCTGGTCTGTAACCTCTTTCAGCCGGCGGTATTCGGGCCTGAAATCGTGGCCCCACTCAGAGATACAATGTGCTTCATCAACAGCAAAAAAAGAAATGGTAAGCGACTTAAAAAAATCTATATTGTCTTCTTTAGTGAGTGTTTCCGGCGCCACATACAGCATTTTAGTTTTCCCGGAAGCGAGGTCGTCTTTTACAATCTTTTGCTGTCCTTTATTGAGCGTACTGTTTAAAAAGTGTGCCACATCATCTTTGCTGCTGTAGCTTCTCACCAGGTCAACCTGGTTCTTCATCAGTGCAATAAGCGGGGAAACAATGATGGCAACACCCTCACTGATCATTGCCGGCAACTGGTAACAAAGGCTTTTACCGCCACCGGTTGGCATGATTACAAAAGTATCGCGGCCGCTTAATAACGTGTTTATGATTTCTTCCTGTGGTCCTTTAAATCCATCGAAGCCAAACTCCTGCTGTAATTTAAACGCTAAATTGTTGTCTGTATTTTTAACAGGCGTTGTTTTGCCTGCTGGTTTTTTTACCGAACCGGATTTTGATTTTACTGTAGCCATAACATTTTACTCTCTTTCACATTTTATTTTATGAGTGCAATAGTTTTTAAAACACTTTTTTCATAAAGGGGAGCGAAGTTAACCCAATAGTGCCGCAAAAACAAACAGAATGCAGGGTCACACTATATCTTAACATAGTTTTTTATGGCCTATTAAGATACTGTTTATTTTTCAAACCCGGTTAAAATAAATTCAAATCCACTGTTTAAAAAACATGAAAGTATACCCATGCAGGTTTCTTTGCATTATCCCTTATTTACAGTAGGTTTGCGGCTTCAAAATGAATAGCGAAACAATTATACCGGTTGCACTCCGTACGATACGCCTGGAAGCGGCTTCCATCAGCGGACTGGAGGCGTTCATCAACAGCGATTTTCAAAAGGCGGTTGAAATGATAGCTTATGGTAAAGGCAGGCTGGTTGTGAGTGGTATAGGAAAAAGCGCCATCATTGCCCAAAAGATAGTGGCTACCCTGAACAGTACCGGCACTGCATCCATTTTTATGCATGCTGCAGATGCCATTCATGGCGATCTTGGTATGATACAGCAGGAAGATATCGTATTGCTGATCAGCAAAAGTGGCGATAGCCCGGAAATAAAAGTGCTGGTTCCCCTTCTTAAAAATTTTGGGAATACACTCATCGGAATGGCTGGCAATATTCAGTCCTACCTTGCCCGGCATTGTGATATACTCCTGAATACCACTGTTGCGCAGGAAGCCTGTCCAAATAACCTGGCACCAACTTCCAGTACCACAGCCCAAATGGTTATGGGAGATGCACTGGCAGTATGCCTGATGGAAATGAAGGGTTTTAACAGCGAAGACTTTGCAAAATTCCACCCCGGGGGAACCCTCGGTAAAAAATTATACCTGCGGGTTTCAGACCTTATCATTAATAACGAAAGGCCGGCTGTAAAACCAACGGACAGCATAAAAAATGTAATAGTTGAAATAACGAAGAATAGGCTAGGCGCAGCTGCTGTTCTTGATGACCAGCATAATTTATTAGGCATTGTTACAGATGGTGACCTAAGAAGGATGCTGGAAAAAAATGACACGGTTAATATACTTACCGCAAAAGACATCATGGGCAATGCTCCCAAAACAATACATTCAAACGAACTGGCGGCAGAAGCATTGAATATAATGCGGAATAATAATATAAGCCAGTTGATCGTTCTGGATAACGGGCTTTATGCCGGCATTTTACATTTACACGACCTGGTAAGAGAAGGGATCATATAAATACAACAACCCAAAAAACAGCAGCACTGATATGAACAAGAACCACTATGTAGCAATAATGGCCGGAGGAATCGGCAGCAGGTTTTGGCCAATGAGCCGTACCGATTATCCCAAACAATTTCTTGATATTTTGAATACCGGGAGAACGCTTATTCAGTCTACATTTGACAGGTTTGTGAAGTTTATCCCGGTTGATAATATATATATAGTAACTGCTGAAAATTACAAAGACATTGTGAAAGAGCAATTGCCGGAACTGAACGAGGCCAACATTCTTTCAGAACCATCCCGTAAGAATACAGCCCCCTGCATCGCTTATATTTCGTATAAATTATATCAATTAAATCCGGCCGCAAACCTGATATGTGCACCGGCAGACCACCTCATAACCGATGATGCCGGTTTTAAAAAAGTATGCATGGATGCCCTGCATTTTACTGCTCATATCAAAGCACTCGTTACACTTGGAATAAAGCCAACAAACCCTAATACCGGTTACGGTTACATACAGTATGAACAACTGGCTGTTAGCGATAACATTTTTAAAGTAAAAACATTTACAGAAAAGCCTGACCGGGAGCTTGCAAAAACATTTGTTGCCAGTGGTGATTTTTTATGGAACGCAGGGATATTTGTTTGGCAGGTAAAAAATATCATCAAGGCTTTTGAAAAATTATTGCCCGAAATGCATGAAGTGTTTGATGCAGAAAAATACAAATTTAATACGCTGGAGGAAAAAGATGCCATAGGCCGGATATACCCCCAGTGTGTGAATATTTCTATTGATTACGGGGTAATGGAAAAAGCAGACAATGTATATGTAATTCCATCATCATTTGGCTGGAGCGACCTGGGTACATGGGCAAGTGCTTATGAAACCCTGGAAAAAGACTACCTGGAAAATGCCGTTGCCGGAAACAATGTGGTTATCATAGATGCAACCAGGAACATGGTGCATGCCGATAACCAAAAACTGATTTTGCTCCAGGGGCTGGAAGATTTTGTAGTGGTAGATACGCCCGACGTGCTGATGATCTGTAAAAAAGACAAGGAACAGGAAATTAAAGATTATGTAGCAGAAATTAAGCGAAGCAAAGGCGATAAATACCTGTAATACCCGGACATTTCCGGGCAATAATGACAAGGAAAAAACGTTAAGTTGCTGTTGCGGGCCATTTAAATCTGATTATGTAGCAGTTTGTTGTAATTAATAAGCCACAACATTTCGCTATGAATCTAAAACCATTGCTCATTTCGTTTGCTGTTTTACTGGCGCTTCCCAATTTTATACGGGAAGACATCAATGAGCAACTGCCATTCAATAATACCGAACGTTATCATCCTGTTCTAAAAGCAATAAATTCTGTAGACAAACTGGAAAAATTTGTGGATGCAGAAGCCGTTTCGCGAAAAATAGACACTCATTCTCCTCAATATTCATTGTTGCTGGCTTACTTTATTTCCTGCAGGTTTTACCATGGATTTTCACATTACAAAATGAATGAGAACTGGATAGCTGCTGTTGGAGAAAAATTTACGGGTATCGGACTATCTTGTAAAGTACAGCCGGAAGAAATATTGAAACATCCAAATGCAGCTTGTTCTCAACAGGCGCTGGTGATGATGGAAATATTAAAAAGAAAAAAGATTGACTACAGAAAAGTTGGCTTTCCCCATCACTACGCACTGGAAGTGAGGAGTAATGGTAATTGGTATTATTTTGACCCCAATATGGAGCCGGATATGAATCTCAGCCAACGTTTACATGAAAGCTGGTCTGCCAGTAACGACAGCCTTAAAAAATACTATTCAGCCGCAAAACACCCTAACCTTTCTTACCAGTTTGGAACCGGGGAAACAGCCATTTTCGGCACGGTGAATGAAGTACCGGCAAAACGGCTCCGTTTTTTTCAAAGCAGCACAGCCGTTTTATCAAAAATTGCGTGGTGTTTTCCACTGCTGTTTCTTTTTGCAAGAAAACGGAAACCCGGCATGTATGCCTTAAAGCCTGTGAACAATGATCCGGGTTTCTCCTCAAATCTTAATCCGCTTTTTTCTGCTTAAATGCTATTTTTGAAAAAGTAAATAATCTTTAAACTTTTTCTTTGATACCATCTATTAAAAGTAAACTACCTGCTGCAGGTACTACTATATTCACTATTATGAGTTCGCTGGCGGCTACTCACAAAGCTGTAAACCTCGGGCAGGGCTTTCCTGATTTTCCTATGGACGAAGCGCTTACCAGCCTGGTTACAACTGCCATGAAGCAGGGCCATAACCAATACGTACACATGTGCGGATTACCGGCATTACGGGAAAGCATAGCCGAAAAATGCATGAATATTTACAACAGCAATATCAGCGCCGATACTGATATAACCATAACACCCGGCGGCACGTATGCCATTTATACAGCGTTCACCGCAATCCTGCAACCCGGAGATGAAGTGATATTGTTTGAACCGGCTTACGACAGCTATATACCTAATATAGAGATCAACGGAGCTGTGGCTGTTCCTGTTTCGCTCACTTATCCAGGCTATAAAATTGACTGGCAGGAGGTGAGTAAAAAAATAAACCCCAAAACAAAAGCAATTATAATAAACAGCCCGCACAACCCAACAGGAAGTGTTTTGGATGAAAATGATATAGAACAACTGCGCAACATTGTTAAAAACACCGGCATCATTATCATCAGTGATGAAGTGTATGAACACCTGATCTTTGACGACAAACCGCACCTTTCCATGCTTAGATATCCCGACCTGCTGGAAAGGAGTTTTGTTTGTTTTTCGTTTGGCAAAACATATCATTGTACCGGCTGGAAACTTGGTTATTGCATTGCGCCAGATAACCTGATGAAGGAATTCAGGAAAGTGCACCAGTTCAATTGTTTTACCTGTAACAGCCCCATGCAATATGCACTGGCGGCATATTTAAAAGAAAAAGACAAGTACCTGCAATTAGGAGAATTTTTACAACAGAAGCGTGATTATTTTTCAGCATGCATGCAACAGACAAAATTTATTCCACTCCCCTCTCATGGAAGTTATTTTCAATTATACAGTTATGAAAATATCAGTAATGAGGAAGAATATGATTTTGCTGTCAGGCTTACCAAAGAAGCCGGAGTGGCAACAATTCCGGTATCTGCATTTTATAAAAAAGCAGAAAATAACCAGGTGCTGCGTTTTTGTTTTGCTAAAAAAGAATCAACGCTGGAAGAAGCGGTAAACCGGCTGATCAAATTTAAATAAGCTATGCTCCGGTTAATATCAGCCCTGTTACTCTTTATTGCCTGCAACGATCATTCAGCTACAAAAGTTGTTAACATCAAAGACAGCCTTGCCGGTAAAGAGCGGGCAGGTACAGATACAAGCATAAAGCGTACTCAACAGCAAATAGATACTATTAATACAGGCCATCAGCCTGTTGTATTAAAGCCTGTTAGCATCCGTTTAACCAAAGGAGATTCATTTACTTTATTTATTCCGGAAGGATACAATATCAGCATTGCCGCAGAAGGATTACAAAGGCTTCGTTTTTTATCCATGAGCCCCGATGGCAGGCTGTTTGCCACTGATATGTATGACAGGAGTGATAACCATAAAGGCCGGGTGCTGGTATTTGAAAACTGGAATGATTCGGTAAAGAAATTTGAAAAACAGGTCAGTTATCTCACCGGATTGCACAATCCAAACCAGGTGGCTTTTTATAATGGGTATATCTATGTGGCAGAAAC
>JAGPDJ010000228.1 GCA_018057635.1 Ferruginibacter sp.
GTATCAGTCTATCATAATTTTTGGGTTAATTTTTTCTTCATTTAAAGTTCTTCATTCATCAATATATACAATTGCAACTTCCTTCTTCATTATTACATTCTCTAATTGGGCTGAAAGGATTTGATGAAAATGCTTTTGTACAAGTGCATGAATCGGGAGAACAAATAACATCAGTCAGGCTCAATCCTGGAAAAATATTCAATAAGCAATGTTCAATATTCAACGATCAACTGGAAAGAGTACCATGGGCATCAAACGGTTTTTATCTTCCTCATCGTCCGTCATTTACAACAGACCCATTTTTTCATGCAGGTAACTATTATGTACAGGAAGCCAGCAGTATGTTTTTAGAAGAAGCGGTAAAACAAAGCTGTGATATTTCGCAACCATTAAGGGTTTTAGATCTTTGTGCGGCACCAGGAGGCAAATCAACTTTACTGCAATCAATTATCACAAATGATAGCTTGCTAGTAAGCAATGAAGTGATCAAAGCCAGGGTGAATGTACTTACAGAGAATATTACCAAATGGGGCGCAGCAAATGTGGTGGTTACGAATAATGATCCTAAAGATTTTCAACGGTTGCCTGGTTTTTTTGACCTCGTGATTGTTGATGCACCCTGCAGTGGCAGCGGGTTATTTCGCAAAGACCCTGCAGCAGTTGCTGAATGGAGCCTGAACAGTGTAACCTTATGCAGCCAGCGGCAGGAACGGATACTGGCTGATATTCTTCCCTGCTTAAAACCTGGCGGAACATTGATCTATTCTACCTGTTCCTATTCTGAACTGGAAGATGAAAAAATAGCGGACTTTATGTTATCAAACTTTCCGGTTTCTGGTATCCGCTATCAAATTAAAGAAGAATGGGGTATCATAGAAACCAGCTCTCCGGTTCATAAGGCGTATGGTTATCGCTTTTACCCCGATAAATTAAAAGGAGAAGGATTTTTTTTATCAGCTTTTAAAAAAGATGGTACAGCAGAAGATCATCATATTCGTTTAAATAGTAAACCGGTATTACTTACCAAACCGGAAATTGAGATATTGAAACCTTATTTAAAAGATTCTTCCGCTTTGTCTTTTTTTAAATGGCAGGATGAGATCATTGCTGTGCCTGCTACATTACTAAATGATATGTTATTGATTCAATCAGTATTGTATTTAAAAAAAGCTGCTGTTAAGATCGGAAAGATCATCCGCAATGAGCTGATACCGGATCATGAATTTGCATTAAGCAATCTTTTGGCTGCTGATGTTCCTGCACTTTCACTCGAACTGAAAGATGCACTTCAATACCTGCGTCGCCAGGAGCTGCAAACAAATACAGTTGTTAAAGGATGGGCATTGATCAAATACCAGGATGCCATACTGGGATGGGCCAAAATATTGCCCGGAAGGATCAATAATTATTACCCCAAAGGCTGGCGTATTCTTAACAAGTGATAGTTTTGTTAACCAACTTATTTCTGCATCTTTGCAGGAATAAATTTTTGGCTATGAAAAATTTTTTGTTGCTCCTGTTTCTTGTTCCGCTGTTTGCTGCTGCTCAAACGCCGCATACAGTTAAAGCAAAAGAAACGCTTTATTCACTTGCACGTAAATACAATGTTCATCCCAGGGAACTGGCAGCATATAATAACATACCGGTTGAAACTAGCCTTGTGCTTGGCCAGGTAATCAGGATTCCTTTAAAAACAACCATGGCGCCATTATCAGCGGCTCCTCCAAAAACGGAAACCGTGGTAAAAAAAGAAGAATCTGCAAAGCCTGTTGTACCAGAAATTAAAGCAGCAGAAAAAAAAGAACCTGAACCTCAAAAAGCGGCTACTGTTAAAAATATTCCCATCTATCACAGGGTGGCAAAAAAGGAAACACTATATGCTATCAGCAAGAAATACAATAATATCAGTATTGCAGATATAAAAAAATGGAATAATTTATCAGGTGATGGCCTAAGCGAGGGTACAAACCTGGTTGTAGGATACAAAAAATCAACTGAAACTATTGAACCTGCAGTGCAACCTGAAAAAACAGTTGCAGTTACACCGAAAGAAAAGCCTGTAGAAAAACAAACCATACCTGAGAATAGAGAAACCGTGAAAACAGAAAAAGCGGAACCAGTGAAAAAGGAAGAAATAATACCGGTTAAAACTGTTCCGGTTAAAGAAGAGAATAACAATGTTGCCGGCAAAGATTTTCAGGGAGGTGTTTTTAAATCTTTGTATAATCAACAGGCATCATCCAGTAATGAACGTTCCTCAGAAAAAGGAACTGCAGGTGTTTTTAAAAGTATGAGTGGCTGGGAAGACGGTAAATATTATTGCCTGAGCAATGCAGTTCCGGCAGGAACAATTGTAAAAGTAACATATCCTGCAACCGGTAAATCCGTTTATGCTAAAGTGCTGGATCTCATACCCGACCTCAAACAAAATGCAGGTATCATGATCAGGTTAAGCAATGCAGCAACCAGTGAACTTGGCGTTAATGATGATATATTTGAATGCTCAATCAATTATTAAATTAAAATGAATATGAAGAAAATCGTTTCAGTTGTTTTTTATACAATAATCATTTCCGGAAGTGTTTTTTCACAGATAGGTGATAAGGGAAAGCGGCAGGCACAGATGTCGGCTGACGGGTTTACTGTAATAAAGAATAATGCCGCCACTGCAGTTAAGAACCAGGCCAGAACAGGCACATGCTGGAGTTTTTCAACTTCATCATTGATTGAAAGCCAGTTCATAAAAAATACGGGTAATTCAGATATCGACCTGAGTGAAATTTTTACTGTATATAATATTTACATAGAGAAAGCAAAAAATTATGTGCTTCGCCAGGGCAAGACTCAATTCAGTGAAGGTGGCCTTGGCCATGACCTGATCAGGTCTTACGCAACTTATGGTGCTATGCCAGAATCTGTTTACAGCGGATTAAGGGAAGGAGAGAAATCACTCAATCATGCCAAAGTAGTGGTGATTTTAAAACGATACCTTGATGAACTCATCGGTTCTTCAGCTGTTCCTTCAAACTGGCTGGATAGTTTTAAATATCTTTTGAATGAACACATGGGAACACCTCCGGCAGAGTTTGACTATAACGGTAAAAAGTATACGCCAAAATCATTTGCAAAAGATGTATTGAAATTCAACAGCAATGATTATGTAAATATCACTTCATTTACCCATCACCCTTATTATGCTCCGTTTATTTTAGAAGTACCGGATAATTTCAGTAATGGCAGTTATTATAATATTCCGCTGGCAGATATGATTCTAATGGTTAAGACTGCCATCGACAAAGGTTATACAGTAATGTGGGATGCAGATGTAAGCAACAGCGGATTTATGAATAACAACGGCTTGGCATTATTCATTCAGCGAAACGACCAGGAAAGCATCACTCCTGTAACTGCTGATGACAAGGAAAAAGAATGGACTGTGCCCCTTCGCCAGCAATATTTTGAGAATCTTACAACGCAGGATGACCACCTGATGCACATTACCGGCATTGAAAAATCGAAAAATGGCAAAACATTTTTTATTGTAAAAAATTCATATGGAGTGACCGGACCTTATTTAGGAATAGTAAATGTTTCTGAAGCATATTTCGCTATGAATACGATCAGCCTGGTGGTTCCTAAACAAGCTATAGATCCTGCATTGCTATTGAAAATGGGGATAAAATAAAAAACGAATTCAATGAATTGTTATGCCGCACGCTTAGGGGTGCGGCATTTCATTAAAACGATAGCCTCTTAAAAAATCAGCGGTATTCATTTTCTTTTTTCCTTCCAGTTGCAGTTCGGTGATATTTATAAATCCGTCAATGCAGGCAAACCGTAAGAAATTTTTTCCGTCGGTTTCAAAACTTCCTGCTTTTGCCTGATGGTTTGTAATTATTTTTTCTGCTTTAAATATTTTCAGTTTTTTATTTTCCAGCTCGGTAAATGCAGCGGGATATGGCGATAAACCCCTGATCAGGTTAAATATTTCCATTGCACTTTTATTCCAGTTAATATGACAGGTTTCGGTGAATATCTTTGGTGCATGTAATAAGGTTTGTTGTTTGATGTTTGATGTTTGATGTTGAGGAACTTCTATTAAATTACCTTTGGCAATTCCCATTATGGTTTTTAATAACAGTCCGGCACCGTTTTCTTTCATTTTATCATGTAATTCACCTGCTGTTTCGTATTCGCCAATCTCAATCTTTTCCTGTAAAAGTATATCACCTGTATCTATATCATGCTTTAATTTAAATGTTGTTACACCAGTAAATGTTTCACCATTGATGATGGCCCAGTTGATAGGAGCAGCTCCACGGTATTGTGGTAATAAAGAGCCATGTACATTAACTGTTCCCATCGGCGGCATGTTCCAGACAATTTCCGGTAACATTCTAAAAGCAACAACAACCTGCAGGTCTGCTTTCAATGATTGTAAAGAAGCTATGAATTCAGGTGATTTTAATTTTTCCGGTTGTAATATGGTGAGGCCTTTTTCTGATGCATATTTTTTAACAGCACTTTGCTGTAATTCCATCCCGCGGCCTGCGGGTTTATCGGGTGCTGTTACTACTCCCACTATATTGCATCCCGCATCAACCAGTCTGGCCAGTGAGGCTACAGCAAATTCAGGTGTGCCCATGAAAACAATCCTTATTCCTTTAAAATCTGTTGGTTCAATATTCATTTATCTTCAAAATCTTTATACAGTAAATATTTTTTCCTTGTTTCTTTAAATGCAGATAAAGCAGGTTCCCAGCTTTTCCTGATATCAGCTTCCGGAATGCCTTTCTTAACTTGTTGCATCAGTTTGTCATTGCCTGCAAGTTTATTGAAAAAATTATTTGCAAGAAAAAAACTGTCTTTACC
>JAGPDJ010000229.1 GCA_018057635.1 Ferruginibacter sp.
GAGGCAATAATTCATTTCCCTTATTATGGTCTTTTGTCAAATGCTTACAATTCCCTTCCAACCGGGTACAATAAATATCGCTCATCATAATATTTTGTCTTACTATAAAACCAGGTTAGAATGGCATATTGATTATTTGCGAAATTTTTGTCTGTGGCTTTCTTTTCCTCAAATTCTTTTTGTAGTGCAGGTGATTCTTCCAGCATCTTTTTTGCCATGGGTTCCATTACATAAGCTTCAATATATTCTGTGCGTTCAAAAATGGTATGAAAAAATCCCCAGCTGAAATAAGAGTCTTTAGAAGTTGGTTCTAATAAAAAAACAGCAAGGTCACCCAAAGGCTGGTCGGTGGAAATATAAACAGAACCCGGAGCGAATAACTGTTTTCTTATTTCAGATTTTGTTGCAGCACTAACCTGTATGTGTCCCTGAAAGGGGAGTATATGATGGTTGTCATCTCCGAAAACATAATCAGTAATACGGTACATTTCTACAGTTACTTCCTTTGGCTGAGTTAGTATTGCCATTTTAATTCCATGTAGTTTTAATCTTTCAATAACTACATCGCAGGATGCGGGAACCCAATATCCTTTTGGCCGGCTGATAAAATCAAAAGGTTCGGTTGATTTATAGTCTGCAACAGTTTGTTTTACAGGTTTACCCAGCCATTCCACATAATCTGAATTAGTAACCGATGATTTACGGATCACAGATGCTATTGCTGCAAGCTGAAAGCTATCTGCAGGAGCAGCTGTTGCATTGATTTCCGGCTGGATCCCCCTTGTATCAAAACCTACGGCCGTTTTTAATTGCGGAACTTTCCATTGCAGCGGAAATCTGGCCATTCTATTGGACTTATCTTTTTCTGTAATTTGCTTTAATGACTGCCCTGTTGTTGCAAGGAGTTTCAACGTGTTTTCAAGTAGTACATAGGTTCCCAACACCCGCTGCTTAAAGGGTTTTAATGAATGATTTTCTACCAATATAGTTGCCAGGTGCCGCAGATCGCCATAGCTATCAGAAAAACGGGGCCCGCCGATCTGTATAGTCATTCCCTGCGAAAAATCCCTGTCATTGAATGCATAGACTAACGGGCCGGGGAGATGTCCGCTTGCCGTTAATGCATCATTGGTAAAAGTTTGATAAGTAGTTTCCAGCCAGTCTCTGATGCCAAGAGAATACCCTTGCTTGCCAATTCCTCCATAAGTAATATCGTATTGGTAATCGGCACCATCAGTTACATGAATGTCCATATACAAAACAGGATCATAATCGTTGATCACTTTTAAAACCGATCTTATTTCTTTTGTATCCAGTTTTGTATAATCCCTGTTAGGGTTTAAATTCTGTGCATTGGTTCTCCAGCCCATATTTTGCGGACCACGTTGGTTGGGTCTGTTGTATGGCGATGAACGTTCGTGAGCATCTACACTCAAAATAGGAATGAAGAGGAAGTTTACTTTTTCTAATAATGTTTGTTTATTTCCAAAAGCGATATCACGCAACAACATCATTCCTGCATCTTTGCCATCAATTTCACCGGAATGTATACCAGCCTGTGCCAAAAATAATGGCCTGGCAGATTTTTTTAATGAAGCGGGCGTGATGTTTTTTTCTGTGGATGCGATGATCATAAATATATCCCGTCCTTCAACACTTTTACCAATGGAGATCATGGTTAACAGTGGTGAAGCATTGTCCAGTTTTTTAAACCAGGCCATCGTTTCATCATAATCCGGAGTGGTTACAAAACCAGATTTTTCTGTAGTTGTTATCCACGGATCAGTTGCTTTTGCAATTAAAGATTCGCTTTTTCCGTGCCATTCAATAGCTGGCGGGAGAAAGTTTTGTGCTTCTGTTGTGAATGTTAACATTGGAAAAATCAGGCAACATGTCAATTTTATTCTTATGTAAGGTATCATATTCAGCGTTTAACATTTGTGGAGTAAATACTTTTTAAATTTGCCTTTGACGGACCACAGCTACTTACTTTTTTTAAAATTTTTCATAATAAAATACAAAATACAAACCACAGCAATAAAAATCAGGGTTGATAGAATTTCCCATTTGCTCAAACTGGTGAGCAGCCATACTATGGCAGCAATACCAATTACAGGTATGATCAATCCGCCAGGTATTCGGAATGTTTTTTCAATGACATCGGTTTTCCTCATTCTAAGCTTGATGGTTGATAATATAACAGCAAGGTATATCAGCAGAATGGCAGCACTGGCCAATATGGCTAATTGTTTAAAACCACCTGATACAGAAAAAATAAAGATCAATATTCCGTAAGTAATTACGGAAAGGTAAGGTGTTGAAAATTTCGGATGAACTTTGCCGAGGAATTTCGGGAACATGCCGTCATTAGCAGCTGCGAATAAAGAACGTGGAGTAGCCATTACATCAGCACTTACGCTTCCAAAGCAGGAGATTGCTGCTGTAAACAAAAGGATCGTAGTGCCCACAGGCCCCACAATTATTTCAGCTACCGCAGCAAGAGGTGCATCTTTAAAATTAGCTGTAGATGCGCCCAGTATACCCTGGGTTACTGTTTGTAATAACAAATAAATAATCAGTACTATAGTTCCACCAAGGAATATCCCGAGGGGAACCGTTCGTTTCGGATTTTTAAATTCGCCACTTACACAAAGGGACGTTTCAAAACCGGCAAAAGCATAGAATAAAATAAAAGCAGTATCTCCAAAAGTTTTCACAGATGGGATATGCTCCCAGTGCAGATTAGCTGCTTTTACACTGGTAAAACCGAAAATGATGATACCGAGTAATGGCAATATTTTAATGATGGTGATAGCTTTAACCAAACCGATACCTTGTTTTACTCCGCGTATATTGATCAGTACCATTAACCCAATGAGTACAAAAAAGAAAAGCCCGCGTATGAGTGGATTTGAAAATACCGGGAACAAAACAGCCAATGAATCAACCAGGATATTCATTACTGCGGCACTACCTAAAATACTCCATCCAAAAAAATACAACCAGTTAACAATATAACCGGGAAAGTCGCCAAAAGCTGCTTCTACATAAGCATAGGATCCTCCACTGCATGTAACCTTGCTGCCAATTTCTGCATAGCAAAGCATGATGGCAGCCAGCATGATGCTGCAAAATACATATCCGAAAATACCAAACGCACCCATTGCAATTCCTACAATTGCCGGCAGCACAAATATACCTGAACCAATAACTCCATTTACTATGGCCAGTGCCAGCCCTGACACACCAACTACCCGTTTTAAACCTTCATCATTTGTTGCATTAGCCATACTTTATTTATTGTTTAAAATGAATATTATTTCAGGTATTCTTTTACAATAATTGATTTAGTTGAAGCTGATTTTTCCCTTAATTCTGCAACAGCCTTGTATTCAGCTGATGTGGATAGGCTTTGGAGCTGCTCCATGGAATCCCATTGCACAATGATGAGCCTGTTGGGGTTCCAGCCACCTGCTACAGGAATAACTTTACGGTCGGGATCTGTATCTAATGCCATGCCGCCTGAACGAACAAGGTATTTGCCGCCAAATTTTTTAATGAGTGGTTCTACATTTTTCCTATATTGTTCATACATGCTGGTATCATGTACAGTAATATCAAGTATCATAAATATTTTGGGAGAATCTTTTTCCGCTGTAATACTTTCTGAATTTTGCGCATGCAAGCCAATTGTACAAAGAAATATAATTGGAAATAGCCTGATAAATTTGCTAATCATATTTTTTATTTTGTTTCGTTAACTTTTAGAACTCGTAACAGGTTACCGCCAAGTATTTTTGTAATATCTTTTTTACTGTAACCTCTTTCTTTCAATGCCTTTGTGATTAAAGGGTATGAAGTAACATCATCTAGTTGCTGAGGTGTAATGTTGATGCCATCAAAATCGGAACCCAGGCCAACATAATCTGCACCAACCAGTTTTATGATGTATTCAATATGATCAATGAGCATGGAAAATACAGGCCGCATTCCGTTTGATTCTTCAGCATATTTTTTATAGAGGAAATCCATCATGTACCATTCTTCCATGCCGGCTTTTGTAAGTGAATCACTTTCGGCGGCATGCTTTTTAAAAAAAGCAGTTTCTTTCCTTTCAAAACTGCTGTCGATAAACCCGGGATTAAAGTTTACCTGTATCACGCCTCCGTTCTTAGCGATCGCTTTTATCTGGTTATCTTTTAAATTACGCCGGTGAGGTACCAGGCTGTAAACAGAACTGTGCGATGCAATGATTGGTTTTTTAGTTAATTGGATAACATCCCAGAATGATTGATCTCCCAAATGACTGACGTCAATCATCATACCCAGTTCATTCATTCTTTGCACAACCTGTTTACCAAATTCCGTAAGGCCCTTTTTACCTTCGGCGTTCAACCCTTTACCTATTACGGGATTAAGTGTGGTCTCATCCGCTGCACTGGTTGCCCACGAAGGTGCTGTATTATGTGTTAATGTGAGATACCTTGCACCACGGTTATAAAATATTCCCAGTTTATTCAGATCATTTTCTATCATATGGCCACCTTCCACACCAAACAAGGCGGCGATCTTATGTTGCTTTACTGCGTCTAACAGTTGGGCATAGTTGTAAATTTTTACAATTTTATCAGGATTCCGGGTAATTACAGCATCGAGGCTGTCCATTTCCCTGTTGGCATAGGCGTAGGAGTTTTTCAGGCTGCCATCGGTGTACACAGAAAATATCTGTACATCCAGCCCGCCCTTTTTCATACGGGCTAAATCGCCATGCGTTTTACCGGTAAGGTCCTGGTCGAATACTATTCCTTTATCCGCAGCCAGCATCAGGATGTCATTGTGTGTATCCACAACAATTGC
>JAGPDJ010000230.1 GCA_018057635.1 Ferruginibacter sp.
CCTTATTACGAGAAAAGATTTATTGGCGGCGGACGTATATTGGAATAAACTTAACCACAACAGAAGTAAGAAAGATATAAAATATAAAAGCGGCAATTGTACAGATTGCCGCTTTTATTTGCTCAAATAAATCTATTGCTTTATTATTTTTTGATGGTACATTATGTTATCATTTAAAACCAGCTGAACTATGTAAGTGCCCGTTGCAAGTTTATTCAGATTTTCTAATTTGATATTATTTCTACCCTTGTTTACAGTAATTCTCCTGGTAATAACCGATTGACCACCGGAATTTAAAATTCTCACTTCAGCCTGTCCTTTCTCGTCACTGGTAAAATCAAGGTTTAGCCTGTCTGAAAAGGGGTTTGGTGAAAGTTGAATTAACAAAGGAGCAACCGAATTGAATTTTACAGTTTTTATTGTACTTAACTCATTCCTTCCATCTTTGTCAACTTGATTCAGCCGGTAAAATACCAATTGTTTTGATTTTAATAAACTGTCTGCATCTGTGTATTGATAAGATTTTTTTCCGCTTCCAATATCAATGCCGTCCAATAGTATTGCAATGCTTTCAAAAACGCCCGATTCAAAAGCCCGTTCTATTTCAAAATGATCATGCCCGCTTTCATATTCTGTAACCCAGTTTAATTCAGCTTTGCGGTTTTCTTTAGCGTGTGCATTCCATAATATCATTTTTACAGGAAGCGGTGCACAAACACTCAGGTTGATCGTTAACGCTGTTTGTTCCAGGTAGGCATACCACCAGGTGTTTAATGAATTATCATTTCCATATCCGTTAATAAAATTGTTCTGCATATCACCTGTTGCAGCAGTGCCAAAATTATTCCATCCATGACAAGGGGCTATACAGCCTTCAAGTTGAACAGCAGGAGGCTGGGCTGCATTGTTGAAGGCGAGGGTACTGTCAGGAAATTGCCTGTTTGGATAACCGGTTACCTGTATACTATTACGCATAGCCGCATCATCGTAATATAGTTTTTGAATATAAGGACCAGGTGTTGAAGGCCTTATTACTACAGGAGTAAATCCACCAGGAAAATATTCAACATCAGCAAGTGTTAGATGGCTTACAGATTTACCATACGTAACAACTATCCTGAAAGGAGATTCCAGTGCCGGGTTGACTGTATTACCAAGACCATCCTTCAGGTCCCAAACAATTGTATTTGCCCCGGATGCAAGGGTTTGTGCCAATACCCTGTCCCTGGTACCCGCATCATATACATCGTTATTATTCATATCCAGTAATATCTCAACTATTCCTCCTTGTACAAGATTGAAATTAAAAGTAATCCTGTCGGGGTTGCAGGTAAATGGTATGATGTTGAATGTAAGATTGTTTGCAATGATCGTTCCGGAAGGATAAACAGTAATATCCGGATCGTTGAGGAATATTTTATATTCTTTTCCTACTGCACGTATGGCAAACAGCGATTGCCTGTCGGTTACATAATTGCCTGAAACTCCCGGGCCTTTAGAACTTAATCCGATTCTGTAAGAGCCTCCTTTAAAACCGCTGTTTGCAAAATCAATGGCTTGAACGATCTGATCGGTGGAATAACTGTACAGCTTGCCTTTGAATACTCCACTGTAACCACCTGAATTATAATTTTTAGAATAAAAGCCCCAGGCATACGACCAAAGCCTGCCATCAATAACACCGGAAGCATTGGCTACTGTTATATCCCAGTAATCAAATGAACATTGAGATCCGGTAACACTTGCCGGATTTGTTTTATTAAACTCTACATAATAATCACCGTTGCCAGAAGCAGGAATAAAAGTATAGGCACTATAACCGCCGGGCGTAAGAGCCGACGGGCCCAGCTTTATTTGGTTATAACCGGTAATGCCTGCTGGTATTGCATTTGAATTGATCAGTTGCGGCCCGTATACTATATTTCCAGCCGGATCTTTTATCCTGAAGTAATAATTGGCGCCATCACCTTCCCCAAGTATATTTGAAGAGCCGGTTCCATACCCGTGAGAAAAGTTTAGGTAAACAACTTCATTGGCGGCATCTTTAATATGAAAATTAAGCCGGTCAATGATGGAAGAAGCATAGCCTGCAAATTCACTGTTGCCGTTTGTACACAACGCAACCCTGCTGTCAATATCGGGCATTAGTTGTTTAGAACCTTCTGCAAAACAGGGGCTGTAAGAAAACACGTAAATAAGCAATAGCAGCAAAAATCTCTGTGGGGTAAAAATCATTTTTAACATGGGATAGTTTTTGGATTGAATTAATCTGGATGTGGGAATTCAGTTTTGGTATTTTACAGTATCGCATTCAAAGTTGCATAGCAGGCCATTTTAATGAACAGCCTATATACACACGGCATGTCTCCGGTATTACCGGAAAAGGCCAGGGTTTCTATAAAATCATTCTTATTAAGGCGGCATGCTAAAACACCTATTCTTGTACGTTATACAATAGGCTACTTACCATGACTGTTAGAAAGGAAAAAGGGTTGCAGTACCTGTTTGGAAATTAAAAAATATTATAAACGGGCAGTAATCACTAAATTTTTATTACAAAGGAGTGGGAAATTATAGATTTTTTTGTACAGTAATGTAAAAATTCTTATCAACCAAAAAGCTGGAACCATCATACCAGTCTCCCGGTTTAACACTTTGCCATTCGGTGGTAGGCCTGATCCATTTTTCTTTTTTGCCAAATGATACTTTCACTGGCATATTAAACATATCAACCGCATTGCTCCACTTGAATGAAACAGTTTTATTATCTGTTTTATATTCCAGCACAGGTACCATGGTTGTCCGGAGGTATTGATCAAATATTTTTGAAAAATCAATACCGGCCTTTTCACTGATATAATTTTCAACCTGCTTTGTTGTAACTGTCTGGTGATAAAAAGTTTTATTTAAACCGGTTAGTATCCCGCGGAATTTTTTATCAGATTTTACAAGCTGCCTGATGAGGTGAAGCATGTTACCTGCCTTGAAATACATATCACCGCTGCCTTCCTTGTTAACTCCGTATTTGCCAATAATAGGAATGTCGTTGCTTATCAGGGCACGGATACCCTGAACATATTCATTGCCGGCAGCAGTTCCATAATAATAGTCGGTGAACAACGTTTCGCTGTAATTGGTGAAACCCTCATGCACCCACATATCGGCAATATCTTTTGTAGTGATATTGTTTGCAAACCATTCATGCCCGCTTTCGTGTACTATGATAAAATCCCATTTCATACCCCAGCCGGTCTGTGAAAGGTCGCTACCATGAAATCCATTCTGGTACCCATTACCGTAAGCTATTGCACTCTGGTGTTCCATACCAAGGTGCGGAGATTCAACCAGTTTGAATCCATCTTCATAAAACGGATAAGGGCCAAACCAGTATTCAAAAGCCTTCATCATTCTTGGAGCATCGGCAAATTGAGTTTTTGCTTTGTCAAGGTTGTAATCCAACACCCAGTAATCCATATCCAGTTTACCTTTCTTTCCTTTATATATTTCAGAAAAGTGTACATATTTACCTATGTAAGGAACTATGTTATAGTTATTAATGGGATTTTTAACCTGCCAGCTGTACATCGTTTTTCTACCTGTTATAGCCTGTTGTTTTAGAGACCTGCCATTGCTAACAGCAACGAGACTATCAGGAACGATTACATGAAGTATAGCTCCATTATCAGGCTCATCACTTTGAATGTCTTTACAAGGATACCATACACTGGCGCCCAGGCCCTGGCAGGCCACACTCATCCATGGATTGTTATTTTTGTCTTTCTTCCATATCCAGCCGCCATCCCATGGTGGCCTCACAGCTTCCCTGGGTTTTCCCTGGAAATAAACGGAAAGTGTTGACTGCGTTGCCGTAAAGTTTTTTAATTCACTGTCTTCCCTTAACCTAACCCAATACACATTTCCTTCCCTAGAAAACTGGTAAGATTTACCTTCTTTAACGATGCTGTCGATCTGCATGGGTTGCTGTAAATCAATTTGCATCAGTGATATACCATTGTCTGTAAAGGTTATGGTATTTTTACCGGCAATTGTTTTTGCTGTATAATCCGGCTCTACTGTTATATCATAGTGCAGTACATCCCATTTGATCCTTCCCGGCCCGTTTGTTCCCCGCAGCGTATCAGCAAGGCTGAATGCTTTTTTCTGATTAAGGGGTTGAGCATAAGTGCACAGCATGAGCATTTGAAATATGATCAGCGCAAATAAGAGCCGGGTTGGTTTGTAAAGCATCTATGGCATTTTTGAATGCTAAATCTAATTATTATTGTTGAATAGGGAAAGGATATTTGATAAACGGGAGTTTGGAGTTTGAGGTTTGAGGTTTGAGGTTTGAAGTTTGAAGTTTGAAGTTTGAAGTTTGAAGTTTGAAGTTTGAAGTTTGAAGTTTGAAGTTAAGGTTTGGCTTTGCAAGTACTTTAATTTTTTTCATATTGGCGATTATGAATTTTACATGTTGCATTGTATTAAAAACTTACCCATAAATCGAACCCGAAAATTTATCACATTATCACATTCTACACATTCACCACATTCTTCCCATTCTCCACATTATCTTTAAAATTTCATAGATTTATAAAAGTTATGAAAGATGCATATAGTTATACTTTAATAATCGTACTATTTTCTATCGTAAACACAGGTTGCAAATCGCACCAGCACCCGGATAAAATGATATTCCGGTATAATGAAGTCAGCGGCATTGCCAGCCTTGATCCGGCGTTTGCGAAAAATCAATCCGTGATGTGGCCCGTACACCAGTTGTACAATACGCTGGTAGAAGTTGATAAGCATTTACAGGTAAAACCTTCTCTTGCCAAAAGATGGGAATATGCAGATG
>JAGPDJ010000231.1 GCA_018057635.1 Ferruginibacter sp.
TTGTTGAAAATTTACCAGTTTTTCATCCCATACCTGGTGCAGGTTAACCGAATCCCTGAACCAGAGCACCCTGATTTTATTTCCGCCTAAATCTTTGAACCTGCCTATATGCAATGGCTGGTGAACATCCCCAACCAGGTGAATCAGCAACCGCAGGTATAATAATTTTTGTTCCTGCGGAAGTTCACTGTTCTTTAATTCCGATGAGAGGAAGTTGATCTTCGTGTATGCATCTGTTGCAGTATCTTTTTCCAGATAAGCATGCAACTGTTCTTCAGACAACCCGCCATCTACATTTATAAAATGCCAGTTGTACAGGTAGCCGTAAGCGGGATTTGATTTTATAAAATCAGCCCAGTTGCTTGTCATGGCAATTGATTCAGTTCCCAATATTTTATAGACTTCCCTTTTGGCTTTTTTAGAGAGGTAACTCTCGGCTATCTCGCCAACAATACGATGACCTAATACACCCCATGCCATCGATTGAAGAGGCATGTAAAAAACAATAACCAGTGTCAGCAGAAGTCTAAAGTGTTTTTTGTTCATAAAATTTATTTTCAAATATGTTTTGGCAGGATAAATAATTCAACATGAAATATAAAATTAATTAAAAAGCAGCACACCATGCTTTATTTAGCAGTTGGAATTTAATATAAGTCCGGCATTGCGGGGAACGAAGTAATCTATCCCGTTTATTATTTATATTGCTGATTGCTTCGTTCCCAGCAATGACTATAATTTTCAAATTTTTACGCTACTTCCGGTTTCAAACCAACCTGCTTTACATCCAACATATTAAAACATTACATTTATCTTAATTTTGAAATCAAGTAAAATAATTTTAAACGATTAGCATGAAAGATAAAAAATTACAGCTCACCGGTATCAGTTCTGTAGCCATACACAGTGCAAAACATGAAACCAGGAATATGCTCACCTTACACCGATCTACGCGAGTTCAACTTTTACTTTTGATACAGCAAGTCAGGGTATGGAACGTTTTGCAGGCGAAGATAAAAGCAGGCTATACAGCCGTTGGGGAAATCCAACATTTACCGCAGCTGAGCAAACCATTGAAGCACTGGAATCTTTTGGTATAATGGACGAAAACGGAGAACCGCTGCGTTTAAAAGCCATTCTGCATGCCAGTGGACAAGCAGCCATGACAACATTATTCCTGAGTAACTTAAAAGCAGGAGACTCGGTTTTATCACATTATTCACTGTACGGTGGCACACATGAACTATTTCATAAAGTATTGGCAGAAGCAGGAATTAAAACAGTGATAGCTGACCTGAGGGACCTTAACCTGCTGGAAGATTGCATTAAAAAGGATTCCAGTATTAAAATGGTTCACATAGAAACACCGGCAAACCCTACCATTCAATGCATCGACATTGCCGCATCTGCTGCAATTGCTAAAAAATATGGTCTCCTTGTTTCAGTTGACAATACATTTGCCACTCCATACCTGCAACAACCATTTAAATACGGAGTAGATTTTGTATTTCATTCTACAACTAAATTCCTGAACGGGCACGGCACTTCCATTGGCGGTGTTTTAATTGGAAAAGATATTGAATTCATGAAAAGCAAAGTATGGAAATGGCATGTACTGATGGGGAGTAACAGCAACCCTTTTGATGCTTTCCTGCTGATGAATGGCATGAAGACACTGGAAATTAGAATGGACAGGCATTGCAGCAATGCTGAAACCGTTGCTGATTATCTTGTAAAACATAACGGTATTGCACAGGTGAATTATGCAGGGCTCGCTTCTCACCCGGATCATTCCACTGCAATGAAACAAATGAAACACCCGGGGGCATTGATGAGTTTTGAAGTTAAAGGCGGGCTGGAAGCTGGAATAAAATTTATTGATAAGTTACAGATGTGCGTAAGGGCTATATCACTTGGAACTGTTGATACACTGGTTTCTCATCCTGCAAGTATGAGCCATAAAGGAGTGAGTGCTGAAGAAAGGGCTAGGTTTGGAATTACGGATGGGCTCATCAGGCTTAGTGTGGGTATTGAAAATATAAATGATATTCTGAATGATTTTGAACAGGCGCTGAAATAAAAAAGGGGCCAGGATAAAAATCCAGCCCCGCTTTAAAATCCAATATCCTATGAAAAACCGATGTAAAGATATGTTCTTATAATTCTGCCACAATACCATTTAGTGGGTATACCAATAACGATTTTTTTTCATGCATGAAACATCAATTTATTTCTGTTGTAATACTCAAACCAACCAAAGGTTCTTTATATTAATTAATACAATATATACATTAACCTAATTACCAAACCCTCCGCCCTGGTTACCAACACGCTTGGATTCATCATCAGCAGCAGTTTTACGCTGACGCGCAGCTTTTACCTGTGAATTACCAAAGCGGTATGTAAAATTCACTTTGAACTGTGTGCTTTCAAAATTACCACTGGCTCTTACATACTGGCCGGCAAACCTGCTGTAACCGGAAAATTGCATGGTATGAAAAATATCACTTACAGATACTTTCAGATTGGCTTTGCTCTTCCACAATGACTTCTGAATTCCGCCATCTATACCCCACATCTCTACACTTTTAAAAGTTCCGCCCCAGATGGAAGGCGAATTATAAAACCCGCTCAATTCTGCGGTAAACCCTTTACCAAGTTTTGCTGCATGCTGCATATAAATATTAAAAGCATAAACATCCAGGTCAACAGTACGGCCTGTTCCAAAATTAGCCTGGTAGTGTGAATAGTAGCTGTTCAGGTTTGCAAACATACTGTACCATTTGTATTGAAACGGATAACTGATATTAAGACTCACAATATCCTGGTTTGCCAGGTTTTGTTTCGTGATAAAACTTTTTGAAAGTTCTGCTGTATCAACCAACTGGGTAAATACATCGTTCACATGGCTATACGAAAGTGTGGTGGTCAGTTTATATTTATAAGTATTCGTTAAACTGAAAATATTGGTATACTGCGGACGTAATTGTGTATTGCCTTTCTGGAATGTATATTCATCCAGTTTAAATTCAAAAGGATTCAGGTCCTGGTAAGCCGGGCGATCGATGCGCCTGCTGTAACTCAATCCCCATTGCATCGTTGGTTTCTTATTAAATGTTATAGATGCGCTTGGAAAGAAGTCGGTATAATGACGGGTAAACGAAGAATCATAAGATACATAATTACCGGCAACCAGTTTATACCCGTTGCTGCGGCCTTCACTGTTGAGGTTTTCCATACGTACACCAGCCTGTACCATAAAGCCTTTAAATTGCCTGTTGTAATTTACATACAGTGCATTTATATTTTCTGTATAGTTAAAATCATTGCTGCGTAATGTATCTAAGATTTTACTGTTGCTGTATACATTGTACCGTTGAAAATCATTTCCACTTTTTACATAAGATACTTTACCGCCAATACCCAGTTTCCCTTTTTTAAAATTTTGTTCGTAGTCAGTTTTCAAACTGTAGATATCAATATCAGTAGGCGCAAGCATATTATATATAAAATTATTCAATGCCCCTCCGCTGGGATCAAAATAATAATTTGGTTGAAGCTGATCACTCTTTATACGAAACAACCCATAATCTGCATCAATATTCAGTTCACGCCCGCCTGTTTCGGCAAACCTGTAATTGACATTAAAATTTGCATTGTTCCGGGTAGATTTACTGCTGTTATCTGCCACCAAAACCCTGTCTTTGATTCCGCTTGGCAAATAGATGATATCTGTGCGGGAATTATTACCAAATACATTATCTGAAAAATTTCCATTAACCATAAAACCAATGGTGCTTTTCTTATCCACAAAATAATCCAGCCCGGCTTTGAAACCATGTCCTTCGTTGCGGTTAGTCATTTTTGAACGCTGGTCAAACATCGTATCCAGTTGTTCCCTGTATAGGTTGAAATTATTTTCTGTACGGTTGCGGTTATAATTATAGCTGCTGAAAATATTAATTTTTTTATCGCGGTGATTTAAAGAAATGCTTCCGTTATATTTTGGGAATATACCAACTGCAAATCCGGCATTTACAGAACCGTTGGTTCCAAATGATTTATTTTTCTTCAGTTTAATATTGATGATGCCGGCATTTCCGGCGGCATCATATTTTGCAGAAGGGTTTGTGATGATCTCCACAGCTTCAACCTGGGATGACTGGATCGTTTTAAGGTACGCGGTGAGGTCGGCTCCAGCCAAAGGCGTTGGCTTACCATCAACATATACCTGTACACCATTTTTCCCACTGAGGCTGATATTATCGTCTTTATCAAGCAAAACACCTGGCGCTTTGCGTAATAATTCCAGTGCATCCTGTCCAACAGCGTTTATACTTCCTTCTACATTTAAGATCGTTTTATCAGCTTTTATTTCAATCATTGGTTTTTGCGATGTAACCACAACAGCTTTCAGGTCGGCAGAAACTTTTGAAAGGCTTACTTCAGGAATATTGATATCAGCAGTACCAGTTACTTCAATTGGAGCCGTATTTTTTGTAACAGATCCAATGTGCGATATACTCAGGAAGTATTTTCCTTCGGGAATATTACTGAATTCATATTTACCGGCTGCATTGCTTACCGCAAGTTTCTTTAAAGAAGAATCACCCAGTTTTTTAAGCATGATGGAAGAACCGGATAAAGGTTTATCACGATCATCTTTTACAGTTCCGGTAATATTTTGTGCAGTTGAATCCAGAAAGGCTACACCAAGAATTGTCATCAGGACAAACATTTTTTTCATCTTATTCATATTTACAGATTGGGTGCAAATATATATCGACGGGAAAACTCATGTCATAAATTTGTCATGAATGGATTAAAATATGATATGAATGGTAAGCTAAAA
>JAGPDJ010000232.1 GCA_018057635.1 Ferruginibacter sp.
CAGGGTTTACAAACAAAGCCATGTACTGTGTATCTGGAAGCCACTCTGCATTTTTAACTGCATTCTTAATTGTAGCCACTGCGTTTTCTACTGTATCAAATTCAACATTCTTTGAAATATCTAACTCGAATGGAACTTTGATGTAATCCTGCATTTTAGGAAAAGGGAACCTGTCATCTTTATAGCCACTATGCAGGTAGCGGTATAATTCTGTAACGGCAGTTGCCTTATCAGCAGATTGGTAAATGAAGAAGAATTTAAAGTTGCTGGGCTTTTTAGGTAACTGATAAGGGCCTTTAGATTTAAAGTCTTTCTTTGGCTCTTTGCCTGTTTTTCCGCCAGCATACAACAAATCTTTTGATGTTGAATTAATCACCCTGAACTGGTCAGCTTTGGGTTTATAAAAACCTTCATCCGTTATGGGTATGATGCTGCAGAAAGCATCGTTGTTTAAATACTTGCTGTAAAAATCGTGTAGAAAGCCGAGGTACTTTGGATAACGGTTTTTTAAGTCCGTCACATCAAAGGCTATTTCCAAATGTGGTTTGAGTTCATTGCTTAAAATCGGATAACAATTCTGCGGCTGGTTGATTACTTCTGCCGGTCTGTATTTCCATTTGTAGATGACACCATTGCAAACAATCCAATTGTACAGGTTCGTATTGAAGTTGTAAATCGCAGAAACAGCTTTTGCAAATACTTTGGTAGTGCCATCATAAGAAAGCACTAATTCCGGTTTATCACTCACCCTGCCTAACTGCACCTTTATTGTAAACTGGTTGTAAACTTTGTATTTGGCAGTGCTTCTATCCGGGTTGTGAAACCAAACTTCTGTTTCACTGGTGAAATTTTCGTGCATGATGTCTGCAATTCCTTCAAAGTAATTTCTAATGAGGTAACGGTAATAGTGGTTGGCAAACCTTGTAGAAACCGACAAGTCAATATCCAATTCTATTACACCTTCTTTTGCCGGTTGAAAATTGGTGCACTGCTTTTGTAATTCCAGCAATTCTAATGGAGTGAACTTATCATCAAGAAGCCCTTTCAAATCATCTTTGAACACAGGAAAATAACCTTCCTGCTTTTGCTTGTAAAAGGCAAATGTTTGTTTCCCTGCTGGTGGGTTAAACGGGATGATATTTAAGAGTAATTCTTGCTGCATGGGCTATTGTTTATTTGATAAAATACCCTCCTGTTTTAGGCACACCAACAAATTTTATATATTTAGCGTCTTTCAATTTCTTGATATACCTTTCGGCTGTTGAAAGGCTTACGCCCAAAGCCGATGCAATGGCGGGGGCTTTTAATCCTGGCGTTTTCTCTATTACTGAGTAGATGGCGTTTAGCTCCTCGTTTACACCTTCACTCTCGGCTTTAATATGCACTTTTTTTACACCTTCATTTACACCTTCATTTACACCTTTAGTGGCTTTGGTTTTGATAGAAAGGTCTGGGAAAGTTACCGTGGTTATATTGTCTTTATCCGTCCAAACGGGAATTCTAAAGCCGTTCTTTTTGCAATCGCTTATCATCCGCAATGTGCCGCTGCCCAGCATTTCTATGTACTTTCTTATGAAGCATGTCTGGGCAATATCGGGGTTGCGGAGGATGGAGCTGTGTTCCTTTTTTAAATCCTTGATGGTGATGCCGGCAGGCAGGCCACCGTAATTGGAAATTTCGGTTCTATCGCTAAAAATAGAAATCTGCAAGAAGCCGTTTACTGAGTTGTAATCCCGGTGAACCATTGCATTAAGCAAGCCTTCACGAACAGCCATTAAGGGGTAATTGTATTTCTCTTTCCGCAGGATGCCATCTACCACAATGTCTTTACCAAAAGAGATTTCTATGAAATTGAGGATGGCGGCAATGTTTTGAAACAAGCTGCCATCAAATGTTTTGTCGTTTAAAAAATTATCTCCTGAAACAGTGGATGGATAAATGGTGATCCTGATTTTGGATTGCGGAATAAAACGGGTTGGCTTTTTGCCAAACAGCACCATGCAGGCATTGGTGAGATTGCCATTCTGGATTAATCCCATCTGAATTAAAAAATCTTCTGCATCTTCAATTACACTATTGGGCTTGTAGGCTTTGTATAAGACAATGGTTTGATTAATTTCTTCGGTATCTAAATCCTGCAAAGAGGAACCCAACACGGTTCTGCGTTCCCAATGAAAATCAGCTTCCTTACGGTCTTTAATGAGTGAAGTTAGATTGCTGACAGAAGACAGTTTGGTAGCATCGTTTTCACGGGTAAATATTTTGCCTTTGAACTGGTAAGGTTTTTTTGCACCTTCCCAAACACTGATGAGAATTAAATCTTTCTTTTTGTAATTAACTACCTGTGTAAAAATGGGAGCAATGGGCTGTATGTATTCTACCAGCATTTTCTGAATGGATGCACACACTTTTTCGGCATTTTCTACACCCACAATTTTCTTATTGTCTTCTACACCAATAAGCAAATCGCCACCTTGTGTATTGATGAATGCTGCAATGGTTTTGGCAATAGCTTCTTTGTTTACAGTTGCTTTAAACTCTAAACGGGTGCCTTCCTGTTGTTCCAGCAGGTTTTCTATGATAAAACTATTTTCCATTTTTTGCCGTTTTTTCGTTTAGTATATTTTGAACAAAATCCATGTCGGTAAACTGTGTGTTGATGTAAGTCATCATTTCATCGAGGCGGTAAAACTCCTGTGCCCAATTGCCGTTGCGTAGCGTAACCGGTTCATGGTTTTTTATTACATACTCATAAATTTCAATGGTGCGTTCATCAAAAAAGCGGTTGGGTTCTACCACAATTTTATCACCTGACTTCAATTTCATTTTGCTAAACAGTAACCGGGAGAAAACCACATCCCGATGCACTAAAAACCAATAAGGCTTTTTGAGTTTGATGGCTAATTTTATTTCCTCGAAAGTGATGTTCTTTTCGCCAATATTGCCCGTGCCATAGTATGGCCGGATGATGCCTAAAAACAAATCACATTCTTTTACTGCATTGAGGCAATTATCTAAATTGGATAGATTGGGGTTTACTTTTATACTGCCGTTGTAGGAATTGAGTACATCATAATCCAGCAATTGCAACTGTGCCACAATTTGTGAAAGCTGGTCTTCAAAGCCATACACGGTAGAGCCGACCATTATTTTTATTTTTTGCGTTGCTTTTGCCATTGCGTATTATTTCATTATTTAATTGCTTGCTTAATCAAACTCATTATGTATTCAAGGTCTTTGTCCGTTTCAACCTGTATCTGATAATCTCCATTGCCCCAATGTCCTTTTTCTGATACGTCTTCTGCCAACTTCTTGGGGTCATCTAATTTTCCTTTTTTTAGGTTGATCCATATTTTAAGAGAGTTTTTCAAAATGCATATATCCGTAAATACTTTGCTGTCCTTCCGAAAACCGATTTCCATTTTCTTGGGCTTAATCTCAATATCATCTGCTAATTGTAAAACACCCTGCCTGAATTTTTGATAGAGTTCTGCAATAAGTTCAGTTGTCTTTTGGATATGCTCTTCTTCGGTGTAAACCTTTATTTCTTCAGTTACTTTTTTGAGTGCTTCTTTATTTTGTGTTAATGGCTTTATACTTTCCGCTGCATTCGATTTTTTAATTGGATTGATGATAAGCGTATCATTATCAAATTGTTTTACTTCCCACAACTCAATAGCAATGTCTTTGAAGTTTGTGGCCTGTACTTGGTTTTCGGTAAAGTTTGTTGATACAAAAGCAACCCTTGTCTGGCTCCAATCCACATCTTCTCTTTTCATGTTTTGCCTCAGGCTTTCATTGTACTCCACAATAAAATCAGCTTTGTTTTCCAACATCAAGCTGAGATATGTAAAGCCCTGGTCAACCACACTGATGTTTTTATCTCTTTTGTATTCTATAATAATAAAGGCACATGCCTGTGGATCATAAGCCAATGTATCTATTCGCTTGTTTTTAATGGTAAACTCACTTTTAACCAGTACAAGCCCCATTATGGCAGACAGGTTTTCCTCAAAGACCTTTTGAATGTCTTTCTCCAGTTTAAAAGGTTTTTCTTTTACCTCTTTTAGCTTGCCTGTTTGGTTTGTGTATAATGCCATAATTTTCTATTATCCTATTTGTTTTAGTAAGTCCATTCCCCATGACTTACCGGTAAACGATTTAATTCTTCTTTGTTGAACCTCCACTGAGGCATGTACTTTTCCATTAAGGAAAGGAAACGGTCGTTATGGTGGCGTTCTAACAGGTGTATCATTTCATGCACCACTATGTATTCCAAACAATGGATTGGCTTCTTGGCCAATTCAAGGTTTATCCAAATCCGTTTCTTTTCAATGTTGCAAGTGCCCCACTTGGTTTTCATTTGCTTCACCTGCCAGTCGGCAACGGATACACCAATTTGTGGTTGCCATTTTTCAATGATGGGCTGGATGAGCTTTTTTAACTCTGTTCTGTACCATTCGTTTACTATGGACTGCCGCTGCTCGGTGGTGGTGTTTGGCCTTACATAAAGGTCAATGTATGTTTTGGTTTTCATCACCACTTTTGGCGGTGCATCGTGTTCTATTAACCGCAAAAGGTAGCGTTTGCCCTGAAAATAATGGCTCTCTCTTTCTTTGTATTGGCGTGGTGGCTGGCGGTCTTGTGCTACAAAATTCCGTTGGTGTTTTCTTATCCAACCAATTTTTGAAATGGCAAAAAGTCTTACAGCTTCATCATCAATTCTCAAAGGTGCTGCAATACGAACCCTGCCCGTTGGCGGATAAACTGCCAGGTGCATGTTCTTGATGTTTTTTCTAACCACATCAATAGAAAGCTGAGAAGTAATATGTAAC
>JAGPDJ010000233.1 GCA_018057635.1 Ferruginibacter sp.
GTCGTAAGCAATTCCATTTAATACATCCGTTCGCTGTGGTATGATATCAGTAGGTTGAAGTAAATTATTAAAAGACATTTTCCCAACAACATGTCCGCTTTCCGGATCGATCTTGATTATATCATTGGTCTGGTAAATATTAGCATAAATAAATCCATTTATAAACTCCAGTTCATTCAATGAGTTTACAGGCCCTTCATTTGAAACTACTGCAATGGTATTCAGAATTTTAAAATCACCTGGGTTAACAAAATAAAGGTTAGCAGATCCGTCACTGATGATCAGTTCTTTTCCATTATTGGTAATGCCCCAACCTTTATTTGGCCAATTGAAGGTACTTATATGTTTTTCAATATTTTTTACATCGTATACATAAACAATATTGTTTTCCCAGGTTAATTGATAAAGTTTGTTTTCCAGGATACTGATTCCTTCCCCAAATATCTTGCTGGTGCCCATTACGTGTTTCTTTTCTATGGTACCAGTTTTCCAGTCGGTTATTCGCAATGAAGATGTTTCATAATCTCCCGTTCCCTCATAAAGTTTTCCGTTATAAACCTGTAAACCTTGTGTATAAGCGCTGGTATCATGGGGATGTTGGGCAATAATGGTATAAGGTATCGTTGCCGGGGCAGGAATTCCGGCATATTTTGGAAGCAAACTGCTGTCAATACTATTGTCTTCAGACTCATTTCCTCCATTACACGCTGAAAAACAACCAATAATAAGTATAAAAAGAATATATTTCATTATTTTAATTTGATTGGACAAATTTAATGAACAGTTTTCCTTTATCGCATTTTATTGAAAATAAATGATTTAAAATTTTGTTATAGAAAAAATTATAGATAAATTTGTTTTACCTCTGAGCAAGATCATTCCACTTTTCCCCCAAATTGGCAATTTTCGGCTCTTTATCTGATATCTGCGGGTAACCTGCATCCTTATTATTTTTCTCCAATCCTCTGTTTAGCTGAACTGATATCACTGGAAGATCATTTTTTAATCACTTTTTTGATCATTAAGAAATGAAATCAACCTTCAGCCTGTTTTTTATTTTTATTATTTCTATACATGTTTCGCTGGCGCAACATCAATGTGGAACGGAAACGTATACACGCAGTTATTTCAAACCCGCTGCGGAACAACAAGGAACTTATTCCCGCGGGCAGGACAGAGATACTGTGCCAAATGAAATAATCACCATCCCGGTGATCGTACATTTATTATTCAATACAAATGAACAAAATATAAGCGATGAACAGATCCGTTCACAGATTGATGTGTTGAACAGGGATTTCAGGAGGCTGAATGCTGATGCGGTGAACACGCCTGAAGCATTCAGGTCAATAGCTGCAGATACCAGGATCATGTTCTGCCTTGCAAAAATTACACCCGATGGCAAACCTTCAAAAGGCATTATACGCAAATACACAAGCAAAGAATTTTTTCTTGGTGATGACGGAATGAAGTTTTCTGCAGCCGGAGGAGATGATGCATGGGATTCAAAGAAATACCTCAACATCTGGGTTTGTTCATTATTCGGCAGAAGCCTTGGGTATGCAACCATTCCAGGCGGACAGGCATTGCTGGATGGAGTTGTGATAAACTATGATGTTTTTGGAAATACAGGTTTTGTTCGTCCTCCTTTTAATAAAGGGCGCACCGCTACACATGAAGTGGGCCATTGGATGGGTTTGAAACATTTGTGGGGAGATGTTAATTGCGGAAGTGATGATGTTGACGATACACCCAGGCAAAAAAGTTACAATTATGGTTGCCCGGTATTTCCGCATGTTACAGGTTGTTCAGAAACAGCCAACGGAGATATGTTCATGAACTTTATGGATTTTACCGATGATGTGTGCATGAATTCTTTTACCCAGGGCCAAAAAATGAAAATGAGGTCTTTGTTTGCATTGAACGGTACAAAAAATTCATTTCTGTATTCTTTTGCATGCGACAGTTCAATGGCGTCAGGAGGACCTTTACCAGATGATACTTTACCGGTATTTAAGCCAAAATCTGGTATAACCATCTTTCCAAACCCGGTACAGGCTGAAGTGAATATCATTGCAGTTAATGATTATGAACTAACAGGTAAGCTATATACTTTATTCAATGTGCAAGGCAGGCTGATCATGAAAAATACATTCAGGAGTAACAAGGAAAAAATAAATCTCTCTATATTGCCATCTGGCGTTTATATTTTAAAAGTTGGTGAAGGGGATGACAGGAGAATAGAGAAAATCATAAAATTATAAATTCTAATAGTTTGTTTGTTTTGTAAAAAAATAAGGATCACTCAAAATTTATTTAAAATTGAGTGGTCCTTTTTTAGTAGCATTCTTTTCAACCTGATCAAATAGTCTTGTATCTATATTTCACATTCCTTTCTTTCAAATAATTAATTATATATTCAAAACATCCAGCTTCTTTTCCAACCAATTCTGGAGGAAAAACACCCTTAGCAGTAAATATTTTTTGGCCAATGAGGTTTACAGCTGCAGTGCAGGTATACCCGGTTGTACGGCTCATAGAAGAGGCATTGGTTATATGATCATATTCATCATACAGAAAGTACTCTATCTGTAATGGCGTTCCTTCTCTGGTTCCTTTGATCACAATTTTCATGATGGTGAATTCTTCTTCAGCTTCCTGCAATTTCCACTTTTCGAATAATATGGCAGAGGTGAAATCTATTGGCCTGATTGAACTGCCTTTGCAATCTATAGCAGTATGATCAAGGAAACCCGCTTTTACCATCGCTTTCATGAGATCAATATGCCCGGGATACCGAAGCGTTTTTTCCTTCATATCGGGAATATGGTTCATCGTAAAAAGTATGCTGCGTAAACCATCTGTATTAAAAGATTCAAGCGTGCCAACTTTTTCAAAGTCTATCAGTTCGGTATCGCTCATGGCAGGCTTAGTTACTATTTGGCCGTTTTCAACATAACGGGCAGGCCTGGTATATTCTTCTAAAACATCAACCGGTGAAAATGGCGCTTTGTATTCAAACGGTTTTACCCTCATTTTTGGCAAGCCGCCAACCATACATTCAAAACTGCTGATCTTCATTTGTGTGTCATAATAGCCAAGAACAAGATTACTCATTCCCGGAGCAACACCACAATCAACGATAGCGGTTACCTGCTTTTTAAAAGCAAGCTGATGTAGGTCAAGTGCATTTTCAGGAAAGAAGGAGATATCCACTACATCTTTACCGGCATTAATGATGGCTTCTAATGCCCTGTATCCCATAAAACCGGGCACGGCAGAAACCACCATATCAAATCCGGCCAGCATTTCGGCATAATCGTCAAACATAGAAAGGTTTGCCTGTTTACAGTTTATGCCAAACCTTTGATTGAGTAAATTCAGGTTGTTTTGATTGATATCAAATGATGTTACCTGGTGATCTTTGCTAAGGTCGATGGCAATCACACTCCCAACCATTCCTGCTCCCAGTACTGCTATTTTCATAAATTAAATTTTAGTAAACGATAAAAATGACCTTGTAGTAATTGATTCAATAAATTTGAACCAGTTTAATAAAAAACACTGTATAAAATGAATAAATCAGAAGGAGTTCCTATTACAAGGATGTACCATTCATCATGATGGAGATATAAGCTGAGAGCCTGTAAAAATTGATATAAGTAGCTAAATGCATCTGGCAGTAAATATAAACAATTATTTTAACCCTTTATTAGCATCTATCCCTTTATTTTTGTATTGTTGATGCTAAAATAAATCTATGAAAAAACTTTTCCTTTCTTCAGTAGCTTTTACAATAATCTTTTCAGTGCAGGCACAGGGATTAAAAGACAGGCTTAATAAAATAGCTAAAAATGATTCTTCGGGAATTATTAAAGCTGTATCTAAAAATATTCAGTCCGGCACCGGTTCACTATCTAATGAAGAGATCATCAACGGTCTTAAAGAAGCTTTAACGATAGGAACAGACAGCAGTACACGTAAACTGAGCAAGGCAGACGGATTTTTTACAAATGCAGCCATTAAGATCATTATGCCGGAGGAAGCCCGGAAAGTGGAAAGTACTTTGCGTAGTTTTGGAATGTCTTCATTAGTTGATAAAGCCGTTCTCTCAATGAACCGTGCAGCTGAAGATGCAGCAAGCGGCGTTACTACGATCTTTTGGGATGCCATTAAACAAATGTCATTGCAGGATGGTATCAGCATATTGCGTGGAGGAGATTTTGCAGCAACAGAATTCCTGAAGAAAAATACAACAGAGCTGTTGAAAATTAAAATGCGCCCCGTGATCCAGGCCTCTCTTGATAAGGTAAATGCAACTACTTACTGGAAAGATGTTTTTACCTCTTACAATAAATTCTCCAGGCAACAGGTAAATACCGATCTTACAACATATGTTACAGAAAAAGCCCTCAATGGTTTGTTTCATGAAATAAGCCTGGAAGAACAAAAGATAAGAAAAGACCCCGCAGCACAGGTTACCGAACTGCTTAAAAAAGTTTTTGCGAAATAAGGTAATGAAGTTTTTATTAACGGTGAATGATTAAAATTATGACAAACATATTATTCACTCATGAAAAGATAAACCCACTAAACCCTAAACCATCTAAACCTTCTAAACTGCTTTCCCCCACTAACACTTCAGCCACCCTGTAATACTCATCCTCGGTTTGTTTGTTACAAGAACTTCATGTTCCATTTCATTGCTTTTAAAGAATACCGCTTTGCCATTTTGTGGCGATATAGTTTGAAGATGGTCAAGTTGGGTGATGCATAATTCTCCGCCATCCGAAATTTTCCAGTCAGCATTTAAATACATGATCATAGAATA
>JAGPDJ010000234.1 GCA_018057635.1 Ferruginibacter sp.
GTTCATATACTGATGGCCATACCACAATGCTCAGGGTAATAAATTGTGGTATAGTGCTTTCTACAAACCTTACACAATTCAACGGGCAGCTCATTGAAAAAAAGGCATCTTTATACTGGACAGCAACCAATGAAAAAGATCTCAGTATGTATGAAATTGAAAAAAGTAATGATGGAGCTAATTTTTATAAATCGGGGACTGTTAAAGCAAAGAATATGAATGATGTTTATTACAATTATACAGACCCAGTAAATGTAACAGGCAAAAATTATTACAGGCTTAAAATGATTGATGCCAATGGTTTGTTCAAATACAGTAATGTTATTGTTTTAAGCAGCGAACTTGATTTTGAAATATCAAACATAAATAATCCATTTAGCAATACTATTAAAGCAGATGTAAGTGTTCCTAAAGATGGAAGGCTGAATGTGATATTGTTTAATGAAAACGGACAATTAGTAAAAAATTTACGGATAAAAGCTCACAAAGGGCTTAACAAAATCACAGTAGATAATATTGAAGCAGCAAACGGAATTTATTTCCTGTCAGTTGATTTTGAAAACGGTGCTATAAAGAGAAAATTATTAAAAATTAATCAATAATACTTACCAGATCGAACTGAAAGAATCCTCATAAAAAATGGGGATTCTTTTTTTATATGAATCTTCAAAAGCCTTAATTACTTAGTAATTCCACATTCGTAAATTTACTTTCAGTGAATTATTAATCAGCTTTTTATAAATAATATTTATAATTATTTATAAAAATTTCCCTCCGGGTAAAATATTTAATACTTAACATCGTTGTCGTATTGGACTATCCATCCAATCCATGTAGTTTTTTAATCAACTAAATCCAATTAGTATGAATAAACATTTACATGCAGTGATGGTTATTGCCATTTTTTTCTTCTCTTTATTTGACTCACCTGTTTTCTCACAAAACAGGGTTGATGTTGGAAAAAGTTATGCCAATATAAGCAAGTTGCTCACTGGCGGTACTTTTAATCCGGGCGATACGATTGAAGTGAGGGTTACCATTGCAGTGAAAACAGTCGGTACTTTTACAGCCGTTGACAGTGTGCAGGTATTTGACAATGTTCCTGCTAAAACCACCTATATACCCGGTTCATTAAGGATTGCCACAAACCAGGGTTTAACATACAAAGGGCCATTCACAGAAGCAATTGATGGTGACCAGGGAAGGAATATTGCAGGAGCTATCACCATTAACCTGGGAAAAAATGCAAATGGCGTAAAGGGGGGACGTATAAGATCAGACACCAGCAAGCCCAGTTTTTTTAATTCGCATTGTATTATGATGGCCTGTTACCGGGTAAGGATAAACCTGGCAACAAATTTTGGTGATACGATTCTCTTTGGAGGAAGTATCCGGTATAAAATGGTAACCCCAGCCAACGGGTGGACAAACACTGTTTTTCCTGTTTACAAAATCCTGGTTTTTAAGAATAATGGTTTTTGTTCTAACGGTACCGCCATCAGCGCAGCATCTGATTCAGGTGGTACGTTTGCCAGTGGTATTGTTCAAAACAGGGTTGCCCCACTGGCTTTTGCAACAACATATATCAAACAAAACATATCAACTAGTCAACCTAATGATTATAATTATTCTATATTAAACAACAGCAGTGCCAACGGATCTACAAACCCCAATTCTGTTATGCCAGAATCTCCGGCACTTCGCAGGGTGTTTGGTTTCTGGGATATAAGCGGTGATCACACCGGTGCAGCAAACCCATCTTTGGGAAACCCGCCTGTAGCGCCAGGCACAAGAGGCGGAAATTTTGTGCTGATAAATGCCAGTTACAATACAGACGTAGCCTACCAGGAAACCTTATCTAATTTATGCCCTAATACTTACTATGAATTCAGTGCATGGTTCAGAAATGTTTGCCCGCGCTGCAGTTGCGATAGTATGGGCAGAGGTAGCGGTAGCGCCGGGTTTATTCCTTACCCCGGAAATGATTCGGCAGGTGTAAGGCCAAACCTCACTTTTGAAATTGACGGACTTGCTTATTATACAACCGGTGATATGAAATACGACAGGGTTGCTCCCTGGAAACAATTCGGTTTTACTTTTCTTACCAAACCAACCCAAAGCATTGCAAACTTTGCAATAAGAAATAATTCGCCTGGTGGTGGTGGCAACGACTGGGCAATTGATGATATAAAAATTGCTCACTGCGGGCCTTCACTTGCAATGAATTATAATCCTGTTGTTTTAGGTTGCAGTACAAATCCTTTTGTTGTTAACCTCAGTGATACAGTGAGGTTCGTTTATAACAACAGCTATGTTCATTTTAAATGGCAGAAAAGTAATGTTGGAGGAACTATCTGGACAGATATGACCGGGCCGGGTACATCCGGTGTAGGAACACCTGTGTTGGTTAATGGCATGTACCAGTATGTAACAAACCTTCCTTCATTCCTGGCTTATCCATCAGACAGTGGTACCTATTATCGTGTAATTGTAGCAACAACAGCTGCTAACCTGGCCAACAGCTGTGCTTTCAATGACAAAAGCTCCACCATGATAAAAGTGATAAACTGTTTATTGCTGGCCAATACTAATATTACCCAGTTTAAAGGACAATTGAATAATTCTACAGCTTACCTCACCTGGTCTGTAGTTGAAGAGCAGGATCTGAAAAATTATGAAATAGAAAAAAGTTCTGATGGAATTATATTTACCCATATTGGAACAATATCTGCCAGGAATCTTGCAACGGCACATTACAATTTCACAGATCCCGGTTTAATATTCAACAATACTTACTACAGGCTGAAACTGACTGATAACAACGGTTTATCCAAATACAGCAGAACAATTTTACTAAGTCCTCAATTGAAATTTGAAATGAAACCTTTAAATAATCCGTTTAAAAATTCCATCACTGCAGAAGTGATTTGTCCGGATGATGGCATTATAAATATCAATGTATATAACGGTATGGGGCAACTGATAAAAACACTAAATCAATATGCAGTAAAAGGAATGAACAATTTAAATATTGAAAAAATTCCGGGCACGAATGGAATTTATTTACTTTCTGTAACATTTAACAACAAAACCCATCATGCCAGGCTTATCAGGGCAGACCAATAAAAGCCAAGTTTAATTCTTTATTAAAATCGTAAATAAACAACAACACATAGGGAACAGCCATCTTGTGAGTGGCAGAACAAAGGCCCGGTTTTTACCGGGCCTTATTAATAAATAAATAATTTTTAAATGATTTAAAAAATTATCGCAATGTTGCTAATTTGATTCTTTTTAAAATATCCAGTGCCAATATTATTTACATTTATAAGAAAACTTCAACCGGCTGGACTGTGCAGGAATAGAAGGCTGGTCATCACCTGTCATAACCACACTTAAAACATAATTATCTATAGACGTTTTATAATCAATGAAATTGGAAACAACCGAATCGCTCAGTATGTTACCTGGTGCATAAAATCTTACTTTTAAAGACTTCACTGCATTCTTTGATCTTGTACCGAAATTATAAAATTGTGAATACGATGCATAATCATACTCATCCGGGAAAATGTATAAGTAATTTTTGGGCGATATCAACGGGTAAAAACTTAATTCGGCATCAGTTATCTTGTTTCCGGTTGTTAAGTCTGTTTCAGTCATCTGAACAAGGTTGCCTCCACTGTAAGTATAATTTACTTCCTGGTAAGGGGTGCCCGGATTTGCAGAAAAACTATATGATTTTTTTACAAGGTTGCCATCAGCATTGTAACTAAATGCAATATCAAACTGCGGAGAAAATATATTGGTGGGATCATACAGGCCATGGAATTTTCTCGCCAGTGCTGAAACCGCGTCTACGATATAATATTCATTATTATTTATAAAAACGGTATCAGAAGCGATTACAGGAAGGGCATTAAAATCTATTGTAAAACTCAGGCTGTCGAACCTGGTAATAGATGTAACCTGGTCGGAATCATTGATCACAGCTGCAAGAGAACCAAGCGCTATATCTGTTGAAGAATCAGCAAATACTATCTTACCCGTACGGCAATCAAGGCCTATAATGGACGGATTTGTATTGCTGCCATTTTCCATGCTGTTTTCTTTCTGGCAAGAAATAAAAACTATGGTACTTATTATTAACCATGTGAATTTTTTCATTGTAACTGAATTATTTTTTAAAAATAAAGGAAATGGGTAATATTTATGATTAACCAGTACTTTAAACGGAAATTTTAATAAAAGATTATAAACCAGCATCTGCTGAATTAATAAAAAAAGCCATACCCGGCTGTATGGCTTATAATAATTTTAAATTAGTTTATATTAAAAAATCTGCAACCTTGTTGTTTCATAAACTTCAGTTGTTGTAACTGGCTGGTCATTATATTTATAATAAACTACACCCTTTCCTTTAGCATACCAGATCTCTTCCAAAGCATAAGAATTATCTCCGGCGCCGGCATTATAAATATAAGTATAGGTAACCTTTATGATATCAGTATAAGAATTTCCTGCAATAGTTGCAGTTGCCCCTTTTTCAATTATTTTACAATTGATCTTACCTGTTGCTGGTACATTACTGATAGTATTGCTTCCCAGCGTAATGGCCCAGGTTGAATTTACAGCCTGTGATGAGTCAAGTAAAAGCCCGGCGGCATTAAATGGATTGTCGAAACCATAAGCATTGTCAAAAAGCTGAAAATATAACCCGCCATTTTTCCGGTGTAAGAATGAATCAACTGCAATACCGTTTTCCTTTACTTCAAATATCCTGTAGCTGGTTCCACCTACTATTATATCATTCGGGCTTACC
>JAGPDJ010000015.1 GCA_018057635.1 Ferruginibacter sp.
ACCAATACCTGTCCTTTTTCCACTGCCTGCCCTGTTTTTACCAATATCTTTTTAATGGTTGCATTGGCATGAATGATGATACTGTTTTCCATCTTCATGGCTTCAAGGATCAGTATTTTATCTCCTTCCAATACCTCCTGTCCTTCAATTACAGCAACTTCCATAACCAGTCCGGGCATAGGTGCTTTTATTTCTTTTACATGTTTTTGTGAAGCAGAACCAAATCCCATTTTAAGAAGCATTTGATCAAGCTCATCTTTAATTTCCACATCAAATACTTCACCGGCAACTTCTACCCTGATTTTCTTCCCGGTTAAATCAGTTTCTACTAATCTTGCATTAACTGATTGATTGTCTTTTACCAGGTGAAATTCGCTCTCCGACCTTTTAACCAGGTCGGCCTTTTCAATTTCCTCCTCTGAAAAAGAAAATAAAAAATCATTGACTTTTACATCTATTACTTTTATTGATTCCGGCATAATTATTAATTTGTATGTTAACAGATTCCCGGAAACAAGTATTTATTCCGTGAATAATTGAACAGTTTATATGCAATTTATAATACTATAAATTTATTCAACATTGTTTGTTATTTTTTAAAACTACAGCAATTTAATTATTACCGGAGTATATCAATTTAAAATACCCGGGTTTATTATCATTGCATCAGCTTAGCCCGGTTATTTTTCCGTTGGCATCTATATCCATATTTTCTGCTGCCGGAATATTTGGAAGCCCGGGCATACGCATCATATCACCCAATATGGGTATCACAAAACCTGCGCCACTGGCAATTTCAAATTCCCTTACAGTAACAACAAAATCTGTTGGCCTGCCAACTTTTCGTTCATCGTCTGAAAGACTTTTGGGTGTCTTTGCCATACAAACAGGAAAGCTATTAAAACCAAGTTCGTTTATCCGTTTCAGTTGTGATTTTGCCCTGGCAGAATATGCAACATCTTTTGCCCCGTAAATGATTGTTGCAATGGTATGTATCTTATCTTCTATACTGATACTGTTTTCATACAGTGTATGAAAATTACTTTCCTTTTTTTCAATTGATCTTGCTACAGCTTTGGCCAGTTCTGTCATGCCTTTCCCGCCTTCTGTAAACCCTTTGCATACAATGGCTTCTATACCTAACTGGCCGCAAAGTTCCTGTAATATTGCTATCTCTTCCTCGGTATCACCGGGAAAAAGGTTTATAGCCACAACTGGTTTCAGGTCAAAACTCATGATATTCTCAATATGTTTTTCCAGGTTTGAAAAGCCTGTTCTTACTTTTTCTGTATCTGGAACATTGAGTGAATCTTTTTTTGCACCACCGTGATGCCTCAGCGCTTTTATGGTAGCAACCAAAACCACCGCTTCCGGTTTTAAACCTGCTGAAGCACATTTTATATTAAAAAATTTCTCTGCGCCAAGGTCTGCACCAAAACCTGCTTCTGTAATAACATATTCACTTAACGATAATCCCATTTTGGTTGCTAAAACAGAATTGGTTCCCTGTGCGATACTGGCAAACGGGCCACCATGCAAAATGGCAGGATTTCCTTCCAGCGTTTGTACAAGGTTGGGCTTAATAGCATCCCTCAGTAAGATGGCCATAGCGCCAACTGCTTTTAAGTCGCGGGCAAAAACAGGTTGCCCGTTAGTGTTACTGCCAATATAAATATTACTAAGCCTGTTTTTAAGATCTTCTATTCCGTTGCACAGACAAAGGATTGCCATGATCTCTGATGCCGGCGTGATGTTAAATCCATCCTGCCGGGGCATGCCATCATTTGGCCCTCCAAGTCCTATTACAATATTCCGGAGTGCCCTGTCATTCAGGTCAACCACCCTTTTCCAAACGATCGATCTTGGATCAATGTGTTTTCCGCCGTCTTTTTTCTGTAGATCGTTATCAATCATGGCAGACAGCAGGTTATTTGCTTTTTCAATGGCCGCAAAATCTCCGGTAAAATGAAGGTTAATGTCTTCCATGGGAATTACCTGCGAGTAACCGCCACCGGCAGCGCCTCCTTTCATTCCAAATACAGGGCCTAGCGATGGCTCCCGCAGCACTGCCATAGCTTTTTTACCAATGGCATTTAGCCCGTCTGTAAGCCCGATGGTGATGGTTGTTTTTCCTTCGCCGGCAGGTGTTGGGGTGATGGCTGAAACCAACACCAGGTGATTTTTTTTCAGCTTTTCTTCATCAATCAGTTTCAGCAGCATTTTGGCTTTGTGCTTTCCGTAATACTCTATATCATCGGGAGATAAACCAATATCGGCTGCTACTTCTTTGATATGCCTGATATTGGCGGCCTGGGCAATTTCTATATCTGACGGGAATGTACTCATACTATTAAAATTGATGCAAGGAAATACAGAAAGCGCTGATTATAAATGATAAAAGTCAGGTTTTTGTATGACAGTTATTTCTTATAATTATTTATAAAATGAGCTCTAAAAATCTTATCTGAATATATTTAATCCACCCCGCCCTTCCGTGTAGCTTTTCGTTGTTCAGGCCATTTGCCCGGTTCACCGGTGCGTGAATTAACCGGTAATACAATTTTATCGCGGGCTGCTTTTTCAGGATCTTCACAAGCCATATACACCAGGATTGCCGTAAGAATTGCGTTGTTGCGCAGGTCATCAAAAACTATTTTATCGTAAGTGTCGCGGTTAGTATGCCAGGTGTAGCTTCCGTATAACCAGCTATTTGAGCTCAGGCTAAATGCAGGAACACCGGCAGCAACAAAAGAAGCATTGTCTGAACCTCCCCCGGCCGGAGATCCTGGAAATTTAGTTTCAAGGCCTTTTTTAAAATCTGTTGGAACTTTTGTTAACCACCTGCTTATATAATCATAGGAATGTAAAAATCCGGCACCACCGATGGTAACCACCCGTCCGGTGCCGTTATCCTGGTTAAACAATGCCTGTATATTATTAATGATCTCCGGATGGTCTTCCACAAAAGCCCTTGATCCATTTAATCCCTGTTCTTCACTTCCCCAATGGCCTGCTATAATTGTTCGTTTTGGATTTGGATATATTTTTTTAAGAATACGCATAGCTTCCATCATCACCAGGGTTCCGGTTCCGTTATCTGTTGCTCCGGTTGCCCCATCCCATGAATCAAAATGGGCTGATAACATTACATATTCGCCGGATTTTGAGGTTCCTTTTATTTCTGCAACTGTGTTGTAAGTTGGAACCATTCCTGTTTCCCGTGAATCTGCCCTTACACTTATACGTGGTTTTTTTCCCGATTCTATAAGCCTATATAGTAATCCATAGTCTTCCAGTGCAATATCCACAGTTGGAATGCTGGTTGTATGGGCACTGAATATTTTGTTTACGCCAAATCCGGCAGACCAGTTTGAAGCTACAATGCCAGCAGCACCGGCTTTTTCAAGTGCCAAAGCCAGTTTTTTAGCAGTAAGCCCGGTTTTGCTGATCCTTTTTCGCCAGGCATCTGTTAATGCAGTGCGCTCTTTTTTCATTTTTTCAAATGATTCTTTGGTTCCAAATTCCTCCCAGTTATAATCGGGCCTCCCGGTAGGTTGCATCATAGAGATCAATACAAATTTCCCCTTCACATTGGGGAGCCAATCCTGGAAAGCAATGGAATCTTTCAGATCGGGAATGATGATCATTTCTGCTTCAATGGATTTTCCTTTTGTACCCGGGCTCCATGCCAGTTGTGTACCTTCCAGTGATTTCACCCAGGGATGCAGCATATCAATATGGGTTATCCCGCGTTCCCAGCCACGCCAATCGCCCCATTTTTCATTCCGTGCAGTAATATCCCAACTGCTGTACTTTGATACAGCCCAATCATGTGCCTGTTGCATCTTTGGTGAACCAACCAGTCGTGGGCCAATCACATCCATTAACTCATGGGCCATTTTGGGTAACCCCTGTTCATTGTTCGCTTCTTTTACTATTGCATCAATAATCAGGGAATCATTTTGTGCAACCAGCAAATATGCCGGCAACAGAAAGGCAATGACCAATAAAATTTTTATTTTTCTCATAATTACATATTTAATTCATCAGTTACCGAATGTAAGAAACAATCTGTATAAGAAACGATTTTATTAACCTCCGCATTCAATTTACAGGCCGGTTATGGTAGTTATTCACTTTAATGAAAACTAAGTTCAATCATGCTTCGGACAGAGGTTGGTCATCTTTTTTTTTAGCGGCAGCGGTTACTTTTATACCGGTAATAAATTAAGAACACTTAAAAATATCAGTTATGAAAACTTTATTGCTGTTCATTTTTATGTTTCCTGTTTTAGGTTTAAATGCACAGGATTGGGAAAAGAATTATGACTATGTAGACCAGTGTATCTGCGGGCTTTCTAAAGTTAGCAAGAACGGAAAAGTTGGGTATGCAGATAAAAACGGTTTGGAAGTTATAAAACTGGGTTTTGATGATGGCCTCACATTTAATGAAGGTTTGGTTGCTGTTAAGAAAGGAAATAAATGGATGTATCTTGACAGTACCGGTAAAGCTATAACAGAAGCGATTTTTGATGATGCCCTGAGTTTTGAAAATGGCCTGGCTGTGGTTTCAAAAGATGGTTTATATGGTTTTATCAACCATCGTGGAAATATAGTTATCAGTTGCCAGTTTGAAAATGCAAGAAACTTTTCTGAAGGCCTTGCACCAGTAACAAATGCAAAAGGTTTCTGGGGTTATATTGATAAAAACGGGAACTGGGTTATCAAGGCACAATATGATTATGCAGATAGTTTTGTAAATGAAGAAGCCCGGATCATTAAAGGATCTAAAGTATTTTATATTAATAAGGACAATAAAATTATACGGGAATAAATTATTGATATCTGAGGTTCCTTGCAAACCGAATATTGTATTCCGTTGCAAATAATAATAAACTGATGCAGCCAGATACCGGGTATGTTAGTTCACATCCTATTCAAAAACAAAATACAATCCCAGCATGATGATGCAGATTGAGACAGATGTTAGTCCATATAATATTACTTCATAGAGCGAGGGAACAGGGTTAATGATAGTTAACACACAACTGATAAAACCCAGCAATGCTCCAATAGCCATGCATATAAATCCGTTAACCTGCTTTTTTGCATTGCGTTGATGCCTGAATGCTTTTAAATGCTTTTTTACTGATTCTAAATCAAACCCTTTTGAAATCAAATCTGCTTCAATAGTTTGCGGATCGAGCCTGGCGGCTATCCATTGCTGTATAGTAGCATTATCGATTGTAACAGATTCAGATATAGCAATCATTTTTTGTTTTCCAAATTCAATGCGGCATTAAATTAACATTTTTTCTTAAAATAGTCAAATCCATGAAAAAAATCTAGTGTCATAATTTAAAAGGATTCTTCATTGCTGTACGAAGCAATCTTAAATTAATGATATTTCTAGTATAGATTGCTTCGTTCCTCGCAATGACGGAAGTATATGAATTTCAGATTAATACACTAAAAAAGAAAAGCCCATATTTCGTACAAAAAAAATCGGGTCCGGACTATCCAATAAGCGGATACCCGAACCCGAATGCAAGCACGCAATCGAAAAATTCTAGTTAATTATTAAAATGCTGGGAAAGAGAATTCGTTACAACCTTAAACTGGTTGTCCTTTTTTACGATCTCATAGCAATTATTTATAGCCCTGATATTGGGATCTGAGAAATGCTTTTCATCAAAGGGAGTCAGAATATCTTCTTCACTAACCAGCTTTCCAGCTTCATCGGTCGTTTTTTCAAATACCCTGTAATGAAAGTGCCATGGATTAAATTCCTGGTCATTACCGTTTGAAGTATATGTGTCGTTAAAACCTTCAAAGATCAATTCACTTTTGTATTCAGGATGCTCCTGTAATTTCTCTGTGATGTTTATAAAATGATTCATTTCCGGATCCTCATGAATGATACCACTGTCCCAGATGGTTTCCCCATTTAAAAAAATGACAAGCCTGTTATCTACATGTTTTACATTGATCCAATATTCTCTTTTCATAAATTGATGAATTAATATGATAAACTGTTTTTTATAGTTTAGACACGAAAATCGTGCTATTAAGAAAAATAAATCATGATAAAAATTATCCTTTGATATGATATTTATCCATAATAAAATATTGAATTTTTATTACAAGCCTTAAAGTATAGCACTTCTTTTCCATTATTCAGATATTGTAGTATTTGAAAATAGTTGGAAAAATTCAATAGAAAACAGAATTATCATGATTTTATTTAACAGCTATTGGCCGAAAGCCGCTCGTACAGAACCCGGCAAGTGAAAAACATCACGAAAATCATATTCATGAATGTGTAAAATCATATTTATTTATAATAAGAATATCTATTATTACCCTATATAAATTATCCTTTATGAAACATTATCATATCATATCAAGGATAGCAATTTATTTGCTATCGGTAGTGCTGATTATATTTGGCATTTTTCATTTTTTATATCCCCGCGACCTGTTGGTATATGTTCCTGTATTCCTGATTGGTGGTATTAAATGGGCTTATATTGTAGGTGCAGCATTTGTATTAGTAGGATTATCATTTCTCACCAATCAATTTGTGAAATTCAGCAGCTACCTGCTTGTATTTCTGCTGGTCATTTTTATACTAACCATTCACCTGCCCAATTACATGAATGCCGGGGATGTTGAAATGCGCAGGTTTGCATTGATAAATATCTTAAAAGACACTGCAATCATGGGATTTGCCCTGCATATTGCTGCGGGAGCACATCACCAGCATTTTCACCTGGAAGACAGTGACTGATTTAAGTTGAAAGATTGCAAACAACTATTTGATTGATATATATTGGTATTACTAAAATATTACCCAGAAATTTGTATTTCAAAAAATTAAAAACCTGATTTACAAAATATCTTACAGTTTCGAATTCTCCATGATCATGCCGGCAAGTTTACTATCGCGGTTATAAATATCATTCCGGAAATTTAACCTTCCTTTTGAATCTACCCAGGCAGTAAAATATGCGATAAATACAGGAATAGGATCTTTAATATTCACATACTGCTCTTTGTTTGAATTCATAGAACTGTCTATCCTGCTTTCTGTCCACTCAAGCTGATTCCTTAAAACATACATTGCCAATCTTTTTGGTTCGGCAACACGAATACAACCGTGGCTAAAAGCCCGTTGTTCTTTACTGAATAAACTTTTTGATGGTGTATCATGTAAATAAATACTGTGGCTGTTGGGAAACAGGAATTTTACTTTACCAAGTGCATTCCACGGGCCGGGAACCTGGCGTATGTTTTTACCATTCCATTCTAAATGGTTCCTGGCCATATAATTACTGCTGCGCCTGATAGCAGGCAGCGTTTCCTTCTTCATAATTCCGGGAGGTATGTTCCAGTAAGGGCTGAAAACAACGTTTGTCATTGTGCCGGTAAATATGGCGGTTTTATTCAAACTTGTACCAACCACCACATTCATACTCCAGGCAAGGCTGTCGTTTTCAAATGCATGAAACCGGAATTCCGGTACATTAACAATAAAATAATTTCCTTTTAGAGATACAGGAAGCCAGCGGCAACGTTCCATATTTACAATGATCTGCTCTATCTTTTTTGAAACCGGGTAATTTAATTCTGTAATCAGTTTGCTGTTTATTTCGCCATTATCAATATATCCATACCGCTGCTGAAAATTTTTTGTTGCATTTTCCAGCGATTGGTCAAATACCGGTGACTGATCATCCATGGTAAGATCGCCGGTTAGAAATAATCGTTTACGGATAGCCGCAATCACAATACTTGTATCCCCTTTCCGGTATACTTTTTTATCTGCCTGTATCAATGGCCACCCTCCTGATGCTTCAATTTCGCGGTATTTTTTTAAATAGTTTTTCAATAAGGCATACTGGCGATAAACAGGCTCCGAAACCATAAACATAGATGAGGGCATTTCCAGCAATGAATCCAGTAATGATTCATAAGATATTTTCTTTTGTGGAAGATCCCATTCCATTGCCTGCATGGCTTTAGTTCCCATACCCGACCACACATTCACGGCATAAAAAAAATACTGTGCAGTTATCATAATTTCAATTTGCGGATCTGCCTTTGCAAATCCTGTACCTGCAGAATCATCCATCATCCTGTGAAATTCAGCCGCATATAATAATTCTACCGGCAAACCTTCTTCTTTAATATTACTTATTTTATTATATAAATTCCCGGCCTGTTCTATCAGTCCTTCCTGGTCGTACCATGCATATGCGAATTTTCTATTTGCATAGAATTTCCTGATGCGTGTTTCAAAATTTTTAAATCCCGGCCTTTGTTGTATAAAGAGGCTTATGGCATTGCTGTCGAATGTAATTTTTGTCTGGCTGCTGAACCCACCCGGCAATGTTATATCAGAAGTTAACAGGCGTTTCTGCAGTGAATCTTTATCAGCAAGCGGTGCCTGCTTATCTTTTTTTCCATTACAACTGCAAACTGCAAAAATTAAAACAATAAAAAAAAGATACCTGAACTTATAAAGCATATAGAAACGGATTAAAGAGATAATTTTTTTAAAGATAATAGATGAAAGTCATTCGGTCTTACTTTATAACTGTTAAAATATAGTTCATCACTGCTTTTACAACATAAAAGATCAAGATTATTTTATTAATATAAAAGAAACAGTTTTGTGGTAAAAAATTTTCATGATCAATTACAAATTATATGCATGCATTAATTAATTACCTTTGCGCTCTTAAAACAACAAGATCATGAAACTGGAAGAAAGATTGCTTGAAAGGAGCGAAAATAAATGTGAATTGTGTAAATCGGCAGATGCATTGAGTGTATATGAAGTTCCTCCTTCAAACGGGAATGATGACGGAAACAGTATTATATTATGCAGCAAGTGCCTGGCACAAGTTGAAAAAAAGGCTGAATTAGACAGCAAACACTGGAGTTGTTTAACAGACAGCATGTGGAGTGAAATTGCAGGTGTACAGGTTGTATCGTGGCGAATGTTAAACCGGCTACGTGATCAAAGCTGGGCAACAGACAGCCTGGATATGATGTACCTGGATGATGACCGGTTGAATTGGGCTAAAGCAACCGGCGACCATGAAAATGACGCTTCGGTTGACCTGCACAAAGATTGCAATGGCCAGGTTCTGCAAAACGGAGATACAGTTGTTCTTACAAAGTCGCTGGATGTAAAAGGTTCAACCCTGAATGCTAAAATGGGAACCGTTGTAAAAAATATCAGGATTGTAAATGATAATACAGAACAAATTGAAGGTAAAATTGAAGGCCAGCTTATTGTGATCCTTACAAAATATGTTAGAAAACAGCAGGCTTAAATTCTATTTTATTAATACCGGAAATACAATTTATTTGAAGGCATTTCTATAACAATGCGCTTCGCTTCAAAGTATTCACCATCCATGTGATACTGTATCATACTGTCACTTTCTACTGTTACTGTATTGCTTCGTACATGCTTTATAACGCTTAATTGAAGGTGCTTTCCTTTTTCAATTACAGGCAGATAAAATAATCGCTTAATTGGGCTAAGCGATTCTGCAATAATGATATCAAACAAACCATCATCAGCTTTTGCCTCCGGCGCAATATGAAAACCACCTCCGGCCCTGCTGCCATTGCTGATATCAACCAATAGTTTTTTACCAGTGAACACATCAGTTCCAGTTTTTATCGTGTATTTCGCTGATCGATATGTAAATATTTTTTTAAGAATGCAAATCAGGAAAGATGTTTTTCCGGGTCTCTTTTTTTTACCTGTCAATGACTTTACTATTTCACCCTCAAAACCAACACCAATACCATTTATAAAATATCGCCCATTGCATAACCCTATATCTATGGGTTTGAGAGCTGTTCCCAGTGCAACTTCTAACTGTTCCTCAAAAGTTTTACCGTTATAAAGCATCCAATGAAAATCATTGCCCGTTCCTGCATTGAAAATAAATAATGGCAATTTTATACCAGCATATTGATTTACAAAATAGTTCATTGTTCCATCACCTCCAACTATAAATGCATCTGAATAAATATCCAGGGATGCCGGCCATTTATTCTTAAAAAGTTTGAAATTAATATTTCTATTTGCCAGTTCATTTTTTATCTTTTCGGCATAAATATCTGCTCTGCCTGCACCAGCCAGGGAATTGTACAAAATGCAAATATTTTTTTGTGAAATGAATGGCAGCATAAATAGTATTCCTTATATCAACAATATAAATCTAATTAATTTATGCACGCAAACTCCTTTTTAGCAGATCAGGGCGGTTTGTCCATATAATTTCTGACTGCGGAATTTTTAAAAGGTCATCGGGGTGAACGACCTGTCCTTTGTAATAATCCCTGTTTAAAACGCCGGCAAATTTAAGAGCATTGATGATCAAACCGCTGCAATATTGTTCATTGATGTTATCATCAAAATCTACGCTGTATGACTTTCCAATCTGCTCAAAAGCATAAGCTATTGCCCGCTCTACCTGTTCGGCAGAAATGCGGGATATTCTCAAAAGAACAATACCATCTGCCTCGCCAAACTGTTCAATGGCACGAAGGTAAGTGCCATTACCCATGGCATCTATTACTTTGCCATTCCTGATATATAAGCCGGCATGTTGCCAGGTTCCCACAAAATATTTATCAAAAGGATACCCATCCTGGTACCGCAACAGTATATCACCGGGATGCGCAACAGATACAAGTTCGCTCAGCTGATTAAAATCAGTAAAATTAGTTGCAGCTGTGTTATTGTTTATTACGACAGATAAATTTGACGGCATGAATATTTTTCTAAAAAAATCCCAATTAAAAAATTCCCTTTTAAACCTTAGGTCACGGCCAAAAAAATATACCAGTTTACGTTTGATCCTTTTTAAAACCCCATCTGGTTTTCTTAAACGCTCATTCCATAACCTGATCTTTTCAACATTTACTTCATAAGTTGCCGGATAATCATCTGGCAGCAACATATCCTGTTCACTATCATGCATAACCTGAATATTAACCTGGGGATTTTTGCATCCGGTAATGAGTTTCGGCAAACCTTTGGCATGAATATAAACTGTGAAAGGATTTTGTAATATACCTTTACTTCGGATGTGAATTATATCATTGCCATTACTGGTCTCAATGTACAATTCCCGGTTATTACCTGCAGATATTTTCCATTTAAAACCTGAGAGATTATCTTGTATTTCTATTTTATCATTGATAAAAGAAATAGTTATATTTCCCGCGGAGTCACGTTGATCTATCCGGTACGAAAATGGAATTTTTGTTTGTACAACTTCATCTTTCATGATGAAAGATTTTGTACTGTAAAGTTAGTTCAACCAGCTATAAAATAAAAGCATTTCATTCAAAATATCAATTGCAGAAATTGCTTTATTTTAATCCTTAAAAAGACCAGATTTTACTCAATGAGATTGGATCATCATTCAGAAAACCAGTCATTGTGCTGTTCCTGTACCCTGATAAATGTTGTACGTTTTGTAAGTTCTTTCAATTGCAATGCACCTACATAGGTACAGGCAGATCGTATGCCACCAAGGATATCGAGTATGGTTTCATTTACCGGCCCCCTGAAAGGCATTTTAATGGTTTTCCCTTCGGAAGCCCGGTATTCTGCAATACCTCCGGCATACTTGTTCATAGCTGTTTCTGAACTCATCCCATAAAACAATTTAAACATTTTACCGTCTTTCTCTTCCACCAATTCTCCCCCGCTTTCAGAATGTCCGGCCAGCATACCTCCCAGCATAACAAAATCTGCACCTCCACCAAAAGCTTTTACAATATCTCCGGGAACTTTACATCCCCCGTCTGAAATGATGTGTCCTCCAAGGCCATGAGCAGCATCAGCACATTCTATGATGGCTGACAACTGCGGGTATCCCACACCGGTTTTTACACGGGTTGTACAAACAGAACCCGGCCCTATTCCAACTTTAATGATATCTGCTCCAGCAAGGAGTAATTCCTCAACCATTTCGCCTGTAACAACATTGCCGGCAATGATTATTTTGTCAGGATAAGTCTGCCTTGTTCTTTTTACAAAATCAACAAAATGTTCTGAGTAACCGTTTGCCACATCAATACAAATAAAACGAACTGTTGGAGATGCCTGTAATATCTTATGCAGTTTTTTATCATCCTCATTTGAGGTACCTGTACTCACACATATATAACTAATCATATCTGCAGGTACAGTCCCAATAAAAGAACTCCATTGTTCAACACTGTAATGCTTATGAATGGCTGTTATCATCTGTTGCTGAGCCAGTACAGTTGCCATTTCAAAAGTACCAACAGTGTCCATATTGGCTGCAATGACAGGAATTCCTTCCCAATCATATTTCGCATGCCTGAAGTGAAATTTTCTATTCAGGGAAACCTCCGCACGTGATTTAAGGGTAGAACGTTTGGGCCGGATCATTACATCTTTAAAACCTAGTTTGATATCTGATTCTATTCGCATTTCTTAAATTTTTATATCGGAAGTTACTGAAACATGATTGCAGTTTGATAAGAATTTTTACACAAGTATAATTACAAAAGCCTGAATGGAAAATTTACTTAATGGATAACAGATAATAGTGTAGTGTAACAGTTTATTTTGACTGGCTTAATTGAAGTTTAGCTTGCTTTATCTTACATGGTAAAGTAAATTTTTTTTGAAAAATCCTGATTTGAAACTAAACAATGATGCCGGATAAATTTTCCGGCATCCTAGTTAAAAGAACCTAAGAAGAATGTTTACAGTACTGATTCGGCATGTTTTTTAAAATTATCCAGTATACATTGCCAGCCATATTGTTGTAATTCAGCTGAATTTTCTGTTTCAGCTTCAAATGTTTCAACAATTTGTGTGACATTTCCGGTGCCTGAAAATTCAATCGTTACTTTCCTGCTATCAGCTAAAGTATACCTGATCAATTTAAACTCTACTATTTCATCATATTCACCGGAAAAATCAAACCCCATACTGCCGTCTTTAGCTTCCATACGGTACAGGAATTTCCCACCTGCACGCAGATCATTTTCTGCACGAGGCGTATGCCAGTCATCAGAAGCATTGTTCCATTGCATAATATGTTCAGGCGATGTCCAGTATTTCCATACTTTACTTACCGGTGATTCAACATCAACACTAACGGTAATTAATACACTGTTTTCCATGATCAGTTCTGTTGTGATTTTAGTATTTTAATTATTTTCTATTTTTTCAGGTACCAGCCCAGCCATAAACCACAGATACCCCAGCTAGCCATGGCATCTGTAAAATAAGCCATGATATCAAACCATTTATACCAGATACTGCCTATATATGCAGTATTGAAGAAAACAATAAAACCCATAAAAAGACTTGCTGTAAATATGGTTGAGAATCCGGCCATATTCATTTTACCCAATATCCAGCAAAAAAGCCAGACAGTAATAATATTAATTACCAGTGCCCGGATCATGTTTTGAATCATCTGTGATGGTGAGGAATCCATTGATTTGTGGTACTGAATATGCGCCCATGGCTTTCCGTTAGATTCCTTCATGATTTTTTCCTGTTCGTCACGGGAAGCATTTTCCGGCACTCCGGGTAACATGTAACCACCTTCATTGGGAAGGTTTGTTTCTAATGCAGCCATGATAGCGGCATGATTGGGTGTATAGGCATTGGCAGAGCGGTGCATATTTAAAGCAGCCCATGAAAGGAATTGCCAGGTAAAAATAATAATACCTCCAACTAAAGCAGCGATAATTGTTTTTTTCATAATTATTAGTTTTTGATCACATAAATTAATAATTATATTTTAATTATACAAGTAATGACCTTTGAATTGCCTAAAGAAAATTTAAACAAAAATTAAACACTACAGGGCTTTACCTTCATTAAGAAGTTCAATTGCCTTTTCAATAAACTTGCGGTTCTCTTCATTTGGAGCCTGAGCCAGCGCTTTCTTAGCATATTCCATCGCTTTTTTCAAATCACCTGTTGCAGAATAAGCCCTCATTAAACCAGCGGTTGTGGGCCAGGCTCCCTTATGTTTTGTATAATTCTTTTCAAAAATAAGGATTGCTTCCTGCGTCTTTTTTTGAGCAAGCAACTGACGGCCGTATCCGTGCAAATCAGTCACTGTTGCAATCTCAATGGCACTGTTCATGAGCGCATCAGATTCTGCTTTCCTGTTAAGTTCATTCAACAAATTTGCTTTAGTACTTAATACCCGGAATGATTTAACAGCTCCAAGATTTGGGTCCATGGCCACTTCTATCCAATTCAGTGCTTCTTCCAGGTTCACCTTATTCTGCAAACACCAGTTTGCTGCAGCTTCTAAAATGGGGGGATCAAAACCCATGGCGCCGCTTAACTGTTTGCGCAGTGACTCCACAGTTGTCTGTTTGAGGTCAACAGTAACGGTGAAGGGTATTCGCCAGTATTCCCATTCAAGTGCAACTTCAATTGATTCATTGGTTTGTTTGTCAAAAGTGAAATCCAGCCGCTCCTTGCTTACTTTCATGTCTTTTTGCTGCCTTACACTTACCTTTAACACATCAAGATTACTGGTATAAAAATAGCTCCCCCATCCTTCTGTGTTCTTATTAAATATGAGCACACAGGAATCGGGATACAAGGCAATGAAGAAACCATAATTACCCGCAGCCAGTTTGTTACCGTTTATGGCAACATCTGTAGAAAAACGCATGGTTGTACTTTCATTTGCTCCAGCCCTCCAGGGTGAATTTACTTTTGAGCCGTATCCAAGCACATTAAATCCATAATAAGCAACATCTGTTCCCCATATCTTCCCTTCCCTTCCTTTAACACCCGGAGCATTCCAGTTGATTTCAATATCTGTAAGCCCGATCTGTGTGCCGGTTTTGCATTTAAAATTTACGCCTCCTTCAGGCAGTTTCAATAACTGTGAAACGGCAGGAATAGCATTGAATAATGCAACAGTAAATATTGCAGCAAATACAATATTACGTTTGTAATAAATATGCATGGCAACTCTTTTTTATGTTATAGATTATATCATAAAAGTAATCCAATGTATGAATCAATCATGTTTTTCAATCACTTAAAAACACCACTTATCCTTAAAATTGCTGCAAATATTAACTTTGAACGGTATACAGGAATTTAAGTCAGTTTCATATTGATTAATCCTGTATTAAATAGAAAATGAAGTTTGGCCCATTGCTATTATATTCTATCGATTAAGGTCTGCCTGCCAAAATTCTATACAATTGTAAGAACATAACAATTGAAATTATGGTTTTGCGCCTTTACCATCTGGAGTGTCTATGAGTTTAAAATAAGTCACTTTAAAGCGTTCATCAATCAATTCTCCCTGTACTTCTGCCTTCCTGATTGAATTGCAAAATCCCTGTTTTGCATGTGCATCTCCATGATCATTAATATGAGTTCCGTCAACAAAATAGGCTTTCCCTTTAATTCTTACAGCCAGGTCGCAACCATCACCTTCCAAATTAAATTTGCATTCACCACAGGAAGTTTCAACTATTTGGATTTTCTTTTTCGGGTCTGGCTTGGAAACATCATTATTTTTAGCCTGGCTGAAAACCTGCAATGAGGCGAAACAGATCAACATTAAAACATAAATTTTTTTCATAAATAAGTTTTTAGAAAATTATAAAAGAAACCAATTAACTACTCCTTAGAGCGTTTCCCCGGATAAAGTTGCAGGAATATATTTAACCCTATTATGATTTTAAACACAAAAAAAAGAAACCCGGAAATTATTTTACTTTATTAACTGGTTAATTACAATCTTTCTTTAAAGTCTAAACCATTTTTCCTCAATGTATCTTTTGCTATATCATATCCTGCATCAGCATGCCTGATAACACCCATACCAGGGTCATTCCTGAGAACCCGGCTAAGCCTGGCTTCTGCATCAGTTGTGCCGTCTGCAACAATTACCATACCGGCGTGGATGCTATACCCCATTCCAACGCCACCTCCATGGTGTAAAGAAACCCAACTGGCGCCACCGGCAGTATTTACCAGTGCATTAAGTATAGGCCAGTCGGCTACAGCATCACTACCGTCAAGCATGGCTTCTGTTTCGCGGTTCGGGCTTGCAACAGACCCTGTATCTAAGTGATCGCGGCCAATAACAATAGGCGCTTTTACTTTTCCTGTTCTTACCAGTTCATTAAATGCGAGTCCTGCTTTTTCACGTTCACCCTGCCCCAGCCAGCAAATGCGTGCAGGCAAACCCTGGAAGGCAATTTTTTCCTTTGCCATTTGCATCCAGCGCAACATACCGGTATTTTCGGGGAACATTGCCATTATAAGTTCATCTGTAACAGCAATATCTGCAGGATCGCCGCTTAATGCAGCCCACCTGAAAGGACCTTTCCCTTCACAAAATAAGGGTCGAATGTAGGCAGGTACAAAACCGGGAAAATCAAAACAACGGTCCCGTTTAAAAATTGTCTGTCCTTCCGGTATATGTTCAGTACGTTTTTCATATTCCTGTGCACGTGCACGGATATTATTACCATAATCGAAAGTGATGGCACCTTTATCCATCAGTTGTAACATCAGTTGCACATGCAAATGCATACTTTCATAACTGAGTTCGGTATAATGATCAGGATTTTTTTCACGCAATACATTGGCTTCTTCATTACTGAGTGTATGTGGAATATATCCTATCAAAGGGTCATGTGCACTTGTCTGATCGGTCAATGTATCCGGAATAATATCCCTTTGAATAAGCCTGTCTAACAAATGTATT
>JAGPDJ010000235.1 GCA_018057635.1 Ferruginibacter sp.
GAGTTAATCTGTATGATGAAAAATAGGAGGGGTTGCTAAAAGAATGCCGAAGGAAAATTTATAAAAAAATCAAATATAAAAACGTCTTCCCGGCAAAACCAAATCACGGAAATACGCTATAAAAATTGAAATTTATATTTTTCGAAAGAATAGTCTGTTCAATAATGAAATTGCCAATAAGTAAAATAGAAAAGCAAATACGCCTTCCAGTCTTCCCGGCAAAACCAAAAACGAAAGATCAAAAAAAAGAGGAAAATTATATTATGTAGAAATTTTAACGGCCCCGATCCCTGTCAAATCCACCTTTATTAAAACCACCCCTGTTATTACTGCCACCGGCACCGCCTGGGCGGAAGCCACCTGAACTGCCACCGGAAGACGGTGCTCTTTCTTCAGCAGGTTTAACAACAAGAGGCTTTTTACCTAACGACATATCATTGAGGCTTTCTATAGCATCTTTTGCTTCTGTACTGTCTGGCATATCAACAAAACCAAATCCCTTGCTCTTACCTGTTTCTTTATCAATAGCAACCCTGGCTGATGTAATTGTTCCAAATTTTTCAAAAATTTCCTCCAATTCTGCATCATCAAGATCATAAGGTAGTCCGGCAACAAAAATTTTCATAAAGATAATTTGAGTGAAAATAGGAAACTTATTTTATTTTCTTTACCACAGATAAAATTTTATTTTTTCCGTGAAAAGTGTTTTGGAATAATCCGGCTCTTAAAACAACCGAATATCCTGTTTAAATGCACTTATAGTTAGTTACATTGCCCTAAAGCATAATAAATAATAATAAACACCAATATTGTACTCAGGCAACCACCGCCCAGTTTTTTTGCACCGTAACCGGCTACCAAAGCCCTGATCATTTTATTCATAATGTAATTTTATAGTAAGCGTTTACGAAATAACTTACTGTGAAGGTATAACAAGACTGATAAGGAACATTAAAAAGTTAAAAACGGGTGGATTATTAACTTGATAATATGCCTGTTCCATGTTAAATTTTAATAAATGGCATAAGGCTGCACAATATTTGGTATAAAATAAGAGTTACTTAATTACATATTTGCCTGCCTTTCCAGGCAGCTTTATTTGAATTTAACTTTAAAAATCTATACTATGAACAAGAACACCGCTCATTCTTCACATGCTTCCGTAGAACAAATCACTAATAATGCTACGAGCTGGATCGGGCATCATCCAAAAGATAACAAGGAAACCGGCAGGGGACAAACATTTGTAGCCAATACTGCCGGTAAAATAGAAGCCATTGAAGTATATACCAACATCGTTACCAAGCCGGGAAATGTTATGATGACAATACACAGCTTTGATCCGGGCCAAAAAGTATGGGGACCAGCATTGGGCACAGCAAATGTTGAATGCAAGCAATCGGATAGCGGAAAATGGCTGGCTTTTAATATCCCTTCCCTGCAATTAAATAAAGGTGAATCTTATGGTTTTAAATTGGAAAGCCACGACTCATTTATAGGTGTAGGAGAGGCAGCCGGAAGTGCCAAGCAACCGCCATTTAGTGCCGGACAGGAATGGCATTTTAATAACAACAATCAAAAAGTGAATGCATATTCTTATTTCAGCCTGGCATTCAAGGTTGACATAAAGCCCTGAGAATAGTAAATTAATTTCTAAAAACATATAGAGATCCGTTGGGTAAATACCAGCGGATCTCTTTTTTTATTCCTTGTTTTTTAATTAAGTTATTCATCTGTTGCGAGGCTAATTTATAAATATGCAATTTTTGATTTTTGTTTGTAGATTCTTAATATTATCTTGAAAACATATTCCATTAAATAAATTCTTATTATTATAAATCAAAGCATAAAAAAGCAAGGATCATGAAAAAAATCAGTTTCATTTTAATGATTGTGTTTGTAAGTACACTTCAGTTTTGTTCTTCTTCAAAAAAGGCAGCATCTGTAAAACCGGCAACCCAGGTTAATTATACGGCTAATATCCAGCCATTGATCATGGCACATTGCACTCCCTGTCACATTCCTCCAAAGGGGTTTAAAAAAGCGTTTGATACCTACGACGCAGCTAAGTCTAATATCCATGAAATTATAACCCGAATTCAGAAAAATCCGGGCGACCCCGGTTTTATGCCGCTAAAGCATGAAAAACTAAGCGACAGCATCATCAACGTTTTTGTACAATGGAAAGATGGCGGGGCACTGGAAAAATAAGTGTAAATGTGACCTGGTTTTAACTTTTAAGTTACTAATATTTATCCTGCAGCAAAGAAATGGTACACGATTACCCATTTAATCTTAGTTTCGCAAAAATATTATAATCAATAAATATGAGTGAAAATAAATTAACACAAGGTGAGATCCATACCAATAAAGGCGTAATGAAGTTTGAATTATACGATGATGCTACTCCCATTGCTGTAAATAATTTTAAGAAATTAATTTCGGAAGGCTTTTATGATGGATTGAAATTTCACCGCGTGATACCCGATTTTATGATACAAGGCGGTTGTCCAAACGGTACCGGTGCCGGTGGCCCGGGTTATACGATTAATTGCGAAACAAATGCGCCTAAACAATACCATGATCGGGGAGTAATGTCTATGGCGCATCGTGGCCCAAACACCGGTGGTTCTCAATTCTTTATTTGCCATAACAGGGCAGGCGTTCAGCACCTGGATGGAAAACATACCTGCTTTGGGAAAATTATAGACGGACTGGATATTATAGATGATGTCAGGGCAGGAGATGTAATGGAGAAGGTGATCATTATTTGATTGATTAATGATTTGTAACCGAAATAAAATAAGTTCATTCAGTTTCAAATTACCAAATTGATTCATTTTCAAATTGATTTCATTTGAATGCTACGGTTCTTTTAATAACTCCGCCTTTTACGCAGTTAAATACGCCTTATCCTGCTACTGCATACCTTAAAGGCTTTTTAAATACAAGAAATATTTCATCTTTCCAGTGCGACCTAGGTATTGAAGTTATCATTGAACTTTTTTCCGCTACCGGGCTGAAAAGCTTGTTTGCAACAATAGAATCAGCTGGCACAGCAAAGCTTTCTGAAAATGCAATGCGTATGCTTGCATTGAAAGACGATTATATAAAATACATTGATCCGGTGATCCATTTCCTCCAGGGTGGAAATCCCACATTGGCGCACCAGATCTGTAAAAGAGATATACTTCCGGAAGCTTCAAGGTTTGCACAACTGGACGACCTGGCCTGGGCATTTGGGTCGCTGGGAATACAGGATAAAGCCAAACACCTGGCAACATTGTACCTGGAAGATATTTCTGATATCATAAAAGAATGCGTAGACGCAAATTTCGGATTTAGCCGTTATGCAGAAAAGCTGGCAAGGTCGGCAAATAGTTTTGATGAATTGTATGAAGCCCTGCAGCAGGGTCACACATATACAGATACCATATTGATAAGCCTGTTGCAAAAGCATATGGAAAGCGTACAACCTCAACTGGTAGCACTATCTGTTCCTTTTCCGGGCAACCTTTATACTTCCCTCCGCATAGGCCAGTGGCTGAAAGCACATTACCCGGCCGTTAAAGTAGCCATGGGTGGCGGTTTTGCCAATACAGAGTTGCGTTCATTAAAGGATGCAAGGGTATTTGAATTCTATGATTTTATTACATTGGATGACGGAGAAGCTCCGCTGGAACAATTAATTGCGTATATACAAGGCCGTGGTACAACTGCAACACTCAAACGTACTTTTTGCCTGGATGGCGGAGAAGTTGCTTTTAATAATAATCCATTAATGAAGGATTATCGCCAGGGCGAAGTAGGCACGCCCGATTATCATGACCTGTTGCTTGGAAAATATATTTCCACCCTGGAAGTGGCAAATCCCATGCACCGTTTGTGGAATGATGGACGATGGAATAAACTAACGATGGCCCATGGGTGCTATTGGGGCAAATGCACTTTTTGTGATATTTCTCTCGATTATATAAAACTATATGAGCCTGTTGCAGCAGAAATGTTGTGTAACAGGATGGAAGAGATCATCCGGGTTACCGGCGAAAATGGTTTTCATTTTGTTGATGAAGCTGCGCCGCCTGCTTTGATGCGTGCACTTGCCATGGAGATCATCAGGCGAAAACTGGTAGTATCCTGGTGGACAAATGTACGGTTTGAAAAAAGTTTTACAACAGATCTCTGTATACTGCTCAAAGCATCCGGTTGTATTGCAGTTTCCGGCGGACTGGAAGTTGCATCAGACAGGTTGCTGAAACTGATAGATAAAGGTATAACTGTTGAACAGGTGGCAAAAGTGAACCGGAATTTCACAGAAGCCGGTATCATGGTGCATGCATACCTGATGTATGGATTTCCAACACAAACAGCACAGGAAACAATAGATTCACTGGAAATGGTGCGGCAAATGTTCAGGCTGGGAATCATGCAATCAGCATTCTGGCACCAGTTTACCATGACAGCTCACAGCCCTGTTGGCATGAACCCGGAAAAATATAACGTTAGCAAACAAACAGAAGAAACTGGCAGTTTTGCAAACAACGATATTGTTCACATTGATCCTGCCGGTGCCGATCATGATGCTTTCAGCTTTGGGTTAAAAAAATCACTCTACAATTTTATGCATGCACTTTGCCTGGATGACGGTCTTTCAAAATGGTTTGATTTCAAAGTACCAAAAACCACCATTCCGCATAACTATATTGAAAATGCTTTAAATGATTATGAACCGGTTGTTGTTAAGCCTTCATCAAAAGTGATTTGGCTGGGTTCAAGTCCGGTTATTTCTACTTTCATACAAT
>JAGPDJ010000236.1 GCA_018057635.1 Ferruginibacter sp.
ACAACACCACATCGCTGTTATCATCATTGGGTAATAGTTTGGCTACGCGTACAGTTGTGTTGCCGATCTTTTCTGTACCAGCATCAATAATGGTGTAATTATTTTCTCCCAGTATATTACTTACATTGATGCTGACTGCTCCTTTGGGAATGAAAGACACACCTTTCTCACTTTTAACTTTAAGTTTATTTGGCTTTTTAAAATAGATCTTAACATTGGCCACAGGAACTTTCAGAAAAGAAACGTTTGTTTTCATTCTTCCGGAAGCTTCATAATCTGTTACCCGGTCAATTTTTGCTTTTGCATTCGCAACAAGCTGGTTTATATCCTGCGCCAGCAACAACCCGGAATACCCGGTTAAAAAAAACAAACACAATATTATTTTCTTCCGCATTTTTCCACTCATTATTTATGATAAAATATCCTTTCGCTTAAATATGATGACAGATGCACTGACCAAAATAAAAATGTGCGCCAGTAAAATGTATAAACTATTTCGGATAGCCGGCCAGTTCTCTATACTTCCCTTTATCGGCTCTCCATCAGCGGTCGTTCCAATGTAAAAGAAACCTTTCCATCCAACCAGGTAAGAAGTGAATAACCAGGGCTTTACATTTTTATCAATGATGGGTACATTGATATTGGAAATGATGGTACAAACAATCACGATACATACCGTTGCAATGATAGGGCCTATGGAATTTTCTGCGAATATAGACAACAGCAAAGCCAGTGCTGCTATTACCGTAAGGGCCACAGCAGCATATCCGAAAGCGGCGAAGTAACGCCACATGATATCATCTTTTGTGATCTGCAGGATCAATGATTCATCACCCTTAACCCGGAAAATGAGCATATCATCTGCACCAAATATCAACAGGCTTACAAAAAGTGCCATAACAGCCATCCATACCAGCAGCATCATGGTATAAATAAAGGATGCTGTAAATTTTATGATGATCAGTTTTGTTCTGCTAACAGGTTTGGTTAACAGCAGCCGCAATGTTCCCATATTGGCTTCACCTGAAATGGCATCACCGGCAATTAATGCAACGAGTATGGGAACCTGTATCAGCAGTGTGTTAAGTATGATATAACACATGAAGTATCCGTTAATGGCCTTGGTTTTATCTATTTCAAAACTGTCCTGCACACTTTGCAGCATCAGGTCCATATAACTTTTACCATCTGCTTTAAAAGCAAACTGGAAAATAACTACAATAGCTGTAATGGCTGCAAATGCAATGTAAGTCCTGGACCTCCTTGATATCTTATACAGCTCTATCTGCAGCAGGTTAAGCATCTGTTTCGTTATTGGTAAGTGATAAAAAATAATCTTCCAGCGAATGCCTGGGCTTTATTGCAATGATACCTGCTTTTATCTCACTGAGTGTTTCAACCATCCGCGGTATTTCCATTTTGTTTATGGTAAGCTGAATGTATTTACTGGTGAGTACTGCCCTGGAAGCCCACTCAGTATTTTTTAATTTATTGAATGTAGCGGTATCATCAGTTGTTTCAAGTTGTACAATGGTATTGGATGGATCAAGCAATGCAGATACTTCGCCTTCTACAATTTTTCTACCTTTATTAATGATGATCATCCTGTTTGCAATCAGTTCAATTTCGCTGAGCAGGTGAGAAGAAACGATCACTGTTTTTCCCATCTCCCTGCTCAGGCTGAGAATCAGGTTACGCATATCTGCTATTCCCTGCGGATCAAGCCCATTGGTGGGCTCATCGAGTATGATCAGTTTAGGGTCGTGAACAAGGGCAATGGCAATACCAAGGCGTTGTTTCATACCCTGGCTAAAAGTTCTTACCTTACTTTTACTCCTATCGGCAAGCCCTACCTGCTGAAGCCTGTCCATGATCAGTTTCCGGGTAACTTTTAAACCACTCAGTTTTGCAAAAATTGACAGGTTATCGTAAGCTGAAAGGTATTTATACATATCCGGGCGTTCAATGATAGCACCGGTTTGTTGCAGTATTTCATGCCTGTTTGCCAGCAGTTCTTTACCGAATATTTTTATTTCGCCGCTACCGGGCTTTATCAGTGTTAGCATCATGCGGATAGTTGTTGATTTTCCCGCGCCATTCTGGCCCAGGAAACCATAAATATCGCCTTGATGAACTGAAAAACTCAGGTCATTTACAGCCTTGATCTGATTAAAATTTTTAGAAAGGTTGTTTACCTCAACAATTACGCTCATGAATCAAAATATCGTTAAAGGTAGAACGGAATATGAAACAAAATGTTCAGTAAAACATAAAGTTTAATACAGAAAGTGTTTTAATATTTCAATTGATTGAATAATGAGGTTAATTAGCATGACAAGGAACCGGGAAACATATTATAATTATGATAACATGCTTTCAGAAATTACAACAAAAACTGCAGGATATTATTATCCCTGTTTCATATATGATTGAAGTGCATCTACATACTTTTCAAATGCATCTATTCCTTTGGGAGTGATCTTACAAAGTGTTTGCGGGTAATTGTCTTTAAATTGTTTGGTAACATGTATATAATCTGCTTCCTTTAATTTGTTTATCTGTACGCTCAAATTGCCTGCTGTTGCATTTGTCTTTTCGCGGATAAAAGTAAACTCAGCTTCTTTCAATCCAATAAGGAGGCTAATCACGGCCAGGCGTAATTGCGAGTGTAATATGGGATCAAGTTCTTTAAATTCCATGATTTTACCGGATATTATTACCAGGAATTGATTTCCTGTATTTTGACCTCAGTTGTAAACCAGGTATAATATAGCCGATCAGCACGGCTGCGGCCATGATGAGCATATCGTACCTGAATTCCTTGTTGATGAAAATGGCGATGGCACCTGCCCAGTTAACCACCGCACCGATTATCAGCGAATTTGATTTTACAACACCGCCTTTTATCAGCATTAAAAAAGCAAATATCATTAGGAAAAATCCAAACCCACTGTTTGGGCTAACCGCCACATTTATGGAAATAATAATGGTGAACAGGCAAATGATAAATCCTATGTCAACAAGCTTCAACAGGTCATCTACATACGTACGGGCTTGTTTTTTCTTATGTTTTATAATATCATATGTTAATAATATTACTGTAATTAAGCCAAAAATATTCCAGCCAAGAAAAATGTTTTCAGAACCTATATCTATGAAAATATAAGTTGAAATACAGGTTAAAAATATCATGGTGCCCCACAACAACCAGCCAAATCCACTGTCTGTGATGTTAGTTTTTGCCTGTGCAATCATTTGCTGAATGATTTCCAGGCTTTGTTGATTAGTCATTTGCTGATCCTTTGCCATATCATTGTTGCTTTAAATATTTTTTTCTTAATAGGAATCCCGGAATGATCCATGCCAGTAATACCGCTGTACAAATAAACAGCAGCTGGAAATCATAAGGAACCATTACACTTCCTGCAGACAAAGCCCAGCATGAAATGCCGCCAATGATCAAAGGCCTGAATTTAAGAATGATACCTGATAAAAATGTAGGCATCCCATATATTACAAGTATTGCCGGGTTTATGCTGTGATATGCTTTTTGGTAAGTGAGAATGTAAATGAAGAGGAACATAGATACCACAAAGCAAACCCATACAAATTTGATGATATCTGCCGTATAGGTTTTGGCAGTTTCCTTTTTTTTCCTGCGTGCTAAAAAAAACAACTGGTAAATAACAACAAGCCAGGTAAGGAACCAGATATAATAGGAATTGCTGTTATTAAAAAAGTGTAAGGAAATGAACTGATACAATCCGCAAATAAATACTACAAATCCCCATAAAAGGTATAATGTTCCTGATTCGCTGAAATTATTCTTTGCTTTATTGATCATTGATTCTATCAACTGCAAACTTTGCTGTTCATTGAATTGCTCGTTCATCAGATAAATTTTATGAAGGTATATTTAATAAAGAGACTATTTTATTTAAACGTCAGCTAACAGCTAAAGTTTTCGCTATTTACATTCTGTAATAAGCACTTCTGTTCTTTGCCTGCCCCAGTTTGGCGATAAATCAGAAGCTGGTTTGAATGCTGTATATTTTTCCATGGCTGTTTGTAATTCTTCCAAAGCTGTTTTACATCCGCCTCCAAATTGTTCTGGTGTGTATTTCAATGACTGTCCTTTTAAATAATGCGGTCTTGGATTTGTTGCATCCTGCTGTATCGCCTTTTCCAGTTGTGCACTGCTTTCAGCACCATATTGCATATAACGCTGCATGGGGTCAACCATCATCTGGCTGCCGGCAATCATACTACGGATACAGCTGATCTCAGAATTTTCAGGCTGAAGTGAATCGGCTTTATTGATCAGCAATGTTGCTTTGTCGGCAATCGCATCAATTTTAGATTTATCCTTTTCCATATAGGCATAATTTACCTGGCAGAATGCAGCATAATAAAAAGCAAGCCATTGGTTTTTTTCTGCCATTGCAATGCGTTCAAAATTATTGGCCAGGGATAACAGGTTTTGCGGGTTGCGGAAGCTGGTATCAATTGCCGTAATATTAGCTTTCATTGCAGCCGTATATCTTTCACTTTGGGCAAAAGCGCAAACAGTTAAAAACAAGAGGGAAAAGAAAAGGATTGATTTTTTCATTTTATATAATTTTTATTTTTTTAATTAAATTATTACAGGTTATTGTTAATGGCGTCCTGTGTCCGGTCTATTCCAAAACTAATGAAACAACCAACGTATACAAATCTTTTGGAAGCCGGAGTTACAGCCTCTTTCCGGTCGCTCAATGTTGAATAATTATAACTGAACACTTGTTTC
>JAGPDJ010000237.1 GCA_018057635.1 Ferruginibacter sp.
TAAGCGGGTGAATAATTATATTGATATAGAGAATAAGGGGAAAATCATGCTCGTTACCGGTAGCAATATGGCCGGGAAAAGTACTTACCTGCGAAGTATAGGTGTAAATACCGTGCTGGCCATGGCCGGTGCTCCGGTTTGTGCATCTTCATTTACAATATCTCCGGTACAATTGATCAGCAGCATGCGCATTGCCGATAACCTGGAAGAAAGCACTTCCACCTTCTATGCTGAACTGAAGAAATTAAAAGCCATTATTGATAAAGTGAATGCCGGTGAAAAGGTATTTATCCTGCTGGATGAAATATTACGTGGCACCAATTCGCTCGACCGCCATACCGGCTCGGAAGCATTGATAAAACAACTGATCCGCCACGAAGCTGCTGCCATCATAGCAACCCACGACCTGGGCCTTGCTGAGATCAACAAAACCTATCCGGATAATATCCTTAACTATCATTTTGATGTACAGGTAAATTATGAGGAACTGTATTTTGATTATAAACTGAAACCAGGGGTTTGTACCAGTTTGAATGCGTCTATTTTGATGAAGAAGATTGGGATAGAACTTTAAAAAGTTTGATGTTTGAGGTTTGAAGTTTGATGTTGGTTTTGTGAGGTTTGCCTTAACTTCAAACTTCAAACTTTGAACCTCAAACTTCTTACCTTTGCGCCCTTTATGAAGTACATCAACGAAATAAACAAACGCAAAACCTTCGCTATCATATCTCACCCGGATGCGGGAAAGACTACACTTACTGAGAAATTCCTTTTATTTGGAGGTGCCATTCAAACAGCCGGTGCCGTAAAAAGCAATAAGATCAAGAAGCACGCTACCAGCGATTTCATGGAGATAGAAAGGCAGCGTGGAATCAGTGTGGCAACCAGTGTTATGACATTTGAATATGATGGCCACCTGATCAATCTGTTGGATACACCAGGCCACAAGGATTTTGCAGAAGATACTTACCGTACGCTTACAGCAGTTGACAGCGTTGTATTGGTTATAGACAGTGTAAATGGGGTAGAGGACCAAACCCGCCGGCTGATGGAAGTAATTGCCATGCGGAATACCCCGGTGATCGTTTTCATCAATAAAATGGACCGTGATGGCAAGAACCGTTTCGACCTGCTGGAAGAGATTGAAAAAGAATTGAAAATACAGTTACATCCCATGACCGTGCCCATCAACAGTGGTAAGGAATTTAAAGGGGTGTATGACCTTCATAAAAAGAGCCTGGTATTGTTTACCGCAGGTACAAAAGCCAATGATGAAGATGTGGTGGAGATCAGCGACCTGAATGACAAAGTGCTGGATAAAAAAATTGGTGATAAAAATGCAGAAACACTCAGGGAGGATGTGGAGCTGATTGACGGTGTTTATGGAGAACTGGATATAGATAATTATCTATCCGGGATAACCGCCCCGGTGTTTTTTGGCAGCGCTGTTAATAATTTCGGGGTAAAGGAGATGCTGGATACCTTCATCCGCATAGCGCCTACACCAAGACCAAGGCATACTACTACCCGTGATATAAAACCCGAAGAAGAAAAACTGAGTGGCTTCATATTTAAAATCCATGCCAACCTGGATCCAAAGCACCGCGACAGGATCGCATTTCTTCGGGTATGCAGCGGGAAATTTTCCCGCAATACTTATTACCACCATGTACGCCTCGATAAAGACGTCCGATTCAGCAATCCTTACAGTTTTTTGGCCCGCCAGAAAGATGTAATTGAAGAAGCTTTTCCCGGAGATGTGGTCGGCTTATTTGATACAGGAACCTTTAAAATTGGCGATACACTCACAGAAGGAGAGAATTTTTACTTCACCGGTATACCCAGTTTTTCACCTGAAATTTTTAAAGAGGTATTGAATAAAGACCCAATGAAAACCAAGCAGTTGGAAAAAGGCCTGATGCAACTTACTGATGAAGGTGTTGCCCAGTTATTTACCCAATTTGGTGGAAATAAAAAGATCATCGGTTGCGTGGGCGAACTCCAGTTTGAAGTGATCCAATACCGTCTCATGCAGGAATACGGAGCTTCTGTTCAGATGAACAGCCTGCCATTTTATAAGGCCTGCTGGCTGACCAGCAATGACCCCAAAAAACTGGAGGATTTTGTAAAATACAAGCAAGCCAACATCGCAGCTGATAAAGATGGACACCTGGTTTACCTGGCTCAAAGCGAGTGGTTCTTAAATACCGAGCGGACCAATAACCCGGAAATTGAGTTTCACTTTACGAGTGAGATACACAAGTAGTTTGAGGTTTGAGGTTTGAGGTTCGAGGTTTAAGGTTCGAGGTTTGAAATTGTTACATTATAACAAATCATATTTCCATTAACCTTAATGCTGGTTTAATTGATTAAGAACAGATTTATGCTGAATGGCATTCATATTATTATGCCATTTATGAGTTTTATTGTTTTACAATTTTTTCTATTGTTTTAACGGTATCATGCTGGATACTTATCCAATAGGTTCCGCTGGGAAATTTTGTAATATCCAATATGACTGATTGGGTTCCAACTGCATTTATTTGCTTGTTTAAAACAACCTGGCCCATATTATTTAGCACAGCAATGGTTGCACTTCCTGTTAAATTATTCATATCCAATTTTATGATTCCTTCAGTGGGATTAGGATATAAAACAGTATAAAATTCCTTATTGATGATCTTCGCTGTTCTGATGGCAGAATATTTCTTTGATCCATCAGCATCATAAATCGCAAGCCTGTATTGATAAAGTATGTTAGGCTTTGCGGTATTATCTGCCAGGAAATATGCATTTCGGAGACTGGATTTTTTTGAATCTACAGAACCAATGGCTACAAAGTCCTGTCTGCCTGAAACTGCTCTCTCCACATTGTAGTATTTAATACCAATTTCTTCTTCAGTGTTCCAGGTTAGCTTTATTATTCTATTGTTGATCACATTTGCGTTGAAATCTGTAATCGTAACCGGAACTGGTCCTGCTGCGATGCCACAGCTATCGATTATGAAATTACAATTACTATTGGTGGCACCAATGCTGGCAGCACCTCCCAAAGCAGCATTCCAGGTTGCATTACCCTGCTTGTTCAGCAGGTTATCAAAAGTATAGTATGCCAGTAATCCGGTTTGTGAAGCTGGATTTGGCAATGAACTGTTCATATTTGACTGAATCTGAGCTTTTGTTCTAGCCACATTCCAGATCCTTACTTCATTGATATAGCCCAGGAATTGGGTACCTACTGGTGAAGTATAATTAGCCCAGTCTCCAATACTGGTTATCAGGTTATTTTGGATTAAATTTCCGGAAGCGGCAACCTGGCTCATTAAAAACCCATTGCGGAAAAAGTTCAATGAACTGCCATTATATACCATCGCAATATGATAAGTCTTATTGAGTTCTATATCACATATTGAAGGTGTTGTAAAAAAGCCATCTGTTGTTGTTATTTCCGCATTATTTGGCCTCAGCAAGTAATTTGCATCATTTGGATCTGTATGTTTTGAGACTATATCGCCTGCATAAATATAAGTCCCGAAATATGGCTCAATACGGTTAATTGTTGCCTCTACCGTAACCTGATTACCAGGTACATCAAGGTCGCCGATCTTAACACTCGATCCTACATTTTGTGTTTTTAGCCAGTTTGAACAAGGATCAACTGCTGTACAAAATCCAAATACTTTAACTTCATCCTGGTTTATGGCCCTGTTATAAATTCTTATTTCATCCATATCGCCATTTAACCAATATGGATATTGGCCATTGTTTAAGCGGCCTAAAAACAAGTCATAACTGTTGGTAAATGTAGTTATTGAAACCAGTGCTGAATCCCGTAAAACGCAGTTGACATACAATTTTGCTTCTGTTCCATCATAGGTCCATACTACACTATACCATTGATTTAGCTGTACAAGCGGTAGTTGTGAAATAACTCCGGGACCATAAAATCTTTCTTGTGTGGTAGTAGGATTTGTACAACCGGTATATGCATCAGAAAAACGTAAAAAATAATTTCCTGTCAGGTAATCAGCATCTCCCTTCATTACCAGCATGTTATTATAGCAAGGTCCGGTATAGTACCCGGTAGCTTTTACCCAAAGGGCAATAGACATCTGATTTGCCATGTTTAATGAAGGGCTGTTGGGGATACGCATATAATTATTCGTTCCATTAAAATGATAAGCGCTGTTAGGATTACCATTCCTGTCTGATGTTAATGTAGCATTGTTAAATACAGGGTTATTGTTATTTCCGCTGGCATCATTTGCATTACCAGTAAATGGGTAATAAGCAACGAGGCCTGCATTTAGATCAACTTGCGAATAACAAATGTTGGCAATAATAATAAAGAGAATAGGTAATATTCTTTTCATAAAGAGATTTTTAAATTAATCCAAGTTAATGTAACTGAATTTACAATCCGTTATCTAAAATAATAATGCAGGGGAAATTTATAGGAAAAGGAAAGGTTATGAATATGCAATGTAAGATAAACTTAATGACAAGCAATCCTGCATTTTATCAAGCATATGAAGTGTAAATATAAAGCAATTTGATTTGATTTAAATTTGAATTGGGAAGAATAGAGTTTTGAATGTATTTATACTAAATAGTGTTAATATTTTTAAAGAAATATGTCATACATATATATTGAAAATAAATAAATTGAATGTATTTATTATTTTTTTTGATTTTATATATTTAAATTAATTGAGGTTTTACCTGATCAACAACACATTCCCTTTTCTTACCAGGTCTCCGCAGGCAGTTTTGGCACTGGCATAA
>JAGPDJ010000238.1 GCA_018057635.1 Ferruginibacter sp.
GAACTGGTATTTGAGAATAATAGTAGGGTAGGGCTGGCACCGGCAAGTTGCCTGAAAGTAGTTACCAGTGTTACTGCATTTGAATTATTGGGAAAAGGATTTACTTATAAAACAGGATTAAGTTATTCAGGAACCATCATTAATCATAAACTGAATGGTGACATTTTTTTATCAGCTAACGGAGACCCCACATTTGGTAGCTGGCGCTGGAAACAAACAGGCGAAGAATCAATTGCAAACAAAATAATAAGCGAATTGAAAAATGCCGGTATCAGTCAGTTTAATGAATTTTTAATTGACAATTCAAAGTGGGGCTCACAAACTATTCCCAACGGTTGGGTATGGGAAGATATTGGCAATTATTTTGGTGCTGGTTCAGGCGCTTTTAACTGGCATGAGAACCAGTATGATATTATCCTTAAACCGGGAAGCAAAATTGGAGATGACGTTACAATAATTTCACAGAGCCCGGAAAGTAATATTAAATTGATTGCTGAATTAAAAACCGCAGCAAAAGGAACCGGCGACCAGGCTTATATATTTTTCACTCCAAATTCATCCGTTAATTATATCAGGGGTACTATACCGGTTGGTAACGAATCATTCACTGTAAAAGCTGCTGCTGCAGATGCAGTAAATCTGTTTTCAAATAAAATGAACAATGCGTTGAAGCAATCAGGTTACCAGGATGTTGAAGTTAAATCTGTGCAAAATTATGACCGTAAGGCATTCCAACAAATTAATCAAACATTGCTTTACAGCTTTTTTTCACCAACACTGGACAGTATCAACTACTGGTTCCTGAAGAAAAGTGTGAACCTTTTTGGTGAATCATTTGTAAAATCGATCGGGTATGAAAAAAGAAAAACAGGCTCAACCGATTCGGGAGTATCTGTAATCAGGGATTTCTGGAGTAAGAACGGGATCAATAAATCGGCTTTGAAAATGATCGATGGAAGTGGCCTTTCACCAGCTAACCGGGTTACCACAAAGGCATTGGTGACTGTAATGCAGTTTGCTAAAAGCAGGCCATGGTTTGATTCATTTTTTCATGCACTCCCAGAAATGAATGGAATAAAAATGAAAGATGGCTATATCGGCGGAGTAAGATCTTATACAGGTTACATTAGATCTAAAAATGGCAATGAGTTTATTTTTTCTTTTATTGTAAATAATTTTGACGGTAATCCTGGTACCGCCAGGGAAAAAATGTGGAAGGTTCTGGATATTTTGAAGTAAATTCCATGATCAATAAACCCTAACTAAATTTTTATGCAGGAACAAAATTTTAAGAACCATGCCCGACTGGTTCCTATGTATCATTATGTAATTTTTACCGGGTTACTAATTTTAATTGCCGGTGCTGTATATAAACTATACCGGAATTATCAAATGAATATTGGAGGATTAATGACTCCTGCTTTAATTCTTCTGGCTGCATTATTGATAGGTTTGGTAGGTTTTTATGCCAGGGTATTTGCTTTGAAAGCTCAAGACAGGGCAATTCGGGCAGAAGAAAACCTTCGTTATTTTGCCATTACAGGGAAGCTGCTGGATAGTAAACTGAAAATGGGACAGATCATTGCGCTGCGTTTTGCTTCAAACAATGAGTTTGTAGACCTGGCTCACAGGGCCGTTGCAGAAAACATGAAACCAGTGGAAATTAAAAAAGCCATTCAGCACTGGAAGGCTGATCATTACAGGGTTTAATGAAAAATGGATAATGGTTTAATGGATAAGGGATAATTCATCAGTTTAGATAAATTACAAGCCTGGAAAATTATCAATTATACATTAATGAATTATGCACTAAAAATAGTGCTTCAACACTTCCCTAAGTTTATCCGGCATGTCGCAACGCTTCATTTCTTTTGCTTCCATGAAATACAGGGTAACATCTCCCGTGTTTAATAATTCATCGGCTTCATTATATATTTCGTGGTGAAATACGATCTTATGGTGATTTGGCAATTCTTTTAAAATTGTTTTCACGGTTATCAGGTCATCGTATTTTGCCGGGCGCAAAAACCGGCTGTGAATATCAATCACCGGCATAATTATACCCATCGCTTCAATATCTTTATAAGTATAGCCTAATTGCCTGATGGCTTCTGTTCTGGCAATTTCATAAAACTGTGCATAGTGTCCATGATAAACAACCCGCATCTGGTCTGTTAATGCATAATGAATCCTTATTTGTGTTTCTGTAGTGAACATAAAATCGAAATGTAAGTTCTAATAAATCAATAAGTGTAAAAAATGTTTGATTAATTATAAACAGTAAAACTTTTGCCTTATAAACTAATTAACAAGCAACCCAATAAACTATTTTCCTATCATCCCGTCAACACTTATTTTTCCCGGTCCAACGATGAGCAAACTAATAAATGCACCCAGGTATAACATTGCATGTGCACCTTCTCCAAATACATCACCGTTGTGAGCCTTAAAAACTGCATACGCCATGGTTATTATTAATGGGATCGTAGCAAGCCTTGTGAATAAACCCAGGATAATAAAAAGAGCACAAAAGAACTCCGCAAAAACAACCAATGCTGTGGTTACAGTTGATCCCATCCCAAACAAGGATGGCATATTTTTGGCTGTTTCTGTAAATTCGGTAAGTTTTCCGTATCCATGACTCATCATTAAAACACCGAATATGATCCTCAATAATAACATAGCTGTATTGAAGGCACCGGCAGAATAATTGGTAGATATTAGTTTTTTCATCAGTATTTGGTTTGTTTTTTATGTAAAAGTAACAAACCAAATTTTAATATTACCGGAAGTATCAAAATTACAGTTGAAATTCTTTTATCAATCCTTTAACAGCAAAATATAAATAGATTCGTTTTGTTTACAAACATATCAACACACCTTGATTTCTTTGGAATAGAGTTTGTTGATAAGCATAGTACATTTGCAGGCAGAACAATTAATTAACCCACATGATCCAGAAAATAATCTTCTCTTTTGTAACAGTGATGTTATCTGTTATTTTATATGCACAGCCTACTAATTATATTACAGACCGGGAAAAAAAATATAAAGAAGTTAAAGATTACTTTGAAAGGGAACAGTATGCATTGGCTTATCCTTTGATCAAAGAATTAAAATCAACTTACCCGGCTAATACAGCTACCGATCATACATACCTGAATGATGATATTGAATTTTATTACATTGTTTGCGAACTAAAATTATTGCAACCTGCAGGTAAGGAAGATGCAGTAGATTATATTGCTACTGTTAATAATCAGCCAAGAAACGAACTAATGAGTTTTTACCTGGCTCATTATTTTTTCCTGCAAGATGATTACAACAATGCCATAAAATATTTCGATCTGGCCGGATACGAAAACCTCAGTAATGAACAGATAGCAGATGCTAAATTTGAAAAAGCTTATTCGTACTTCAATCTGAAACAGTTTGCAAAGGCTAAACCATTGTTCTATGAAATTCAGCAGTTACAATCGAATAAATATTATATCCCGGCAAATTATTATTACGGGTTCATCTCCTATTATGATGGTCAATATGCCGAAGCGTTAAAAGCATTTAAACTGGTAGAAGCTCATGACGAGTATAAAGGTGTTGTACCTTATTATATTGCTGAAATTTATTATTTCCAGGGGAAAAAGGAAGAAGCGCTTACTTATGGGGAAAGTGTGTTGGGAAGGGGAACAGCATTGTATTATGAGAAACAGCTTAAGTTGCTTACCGGACAGCTTTATTTTGAAAAGCAAAATTTTAAAAAAGCATTGCCATTGCTGCAGGATTATGTAAACAGCAGCGATAAAGTATCTAAAGAAGTATTGTATGAACTCAGTTATTGTTATTACAAAGAAAACCGGTTGGATGATGCCATAGCAGGATTTAAACAACTAAGCAATGAACGGGATTCTATGGGCCAGAACAGCATGTACCTGCTGGGCGACCTTTACCTGCGAACAGGCCAGAAAGCAAATGCCAGAAACGCTTTTCAATTCTGTGCTTATAACAACAGCAATGCAAAACAACAAAGGGTTTCCAGGTTTAACTATGCAAAATTATCTTATGAACTCGGTTACCAGGATGTGGCATTGAATGAAATGAAAAAATACCTGAATGACTATCCCGGTTCTGAATATGATAACGAAGCAAGAGAAATACTGGTGAGCCTGCTGGCAAATACCAATAATTTCAGCGATGCATTGGCACTGTATGAATCATTCGACAAGCCTTCACCATCCATGCAGAAAGTTTATCCGCGTATACTGTACGGAAAAGCTATTGAATATATTAATGACCAGCAGTTAGACCGGGCCGAAACCCTTTTAGATAAAGTTTTAGCAAATAGCAATTCAGGAAGTATTGTGCCTTATGCAAACTTTTGGAAAGGGGAGATTGCTTACCGTAAACAAAAGTATGATGATGCAATCAGGCATCTTGGCTTATACCTTCAATCAAATGCAACAGCACAGGGGGAAGCAAATCCATTGGCTGCAAAGTATAATACGGCTTATAGTTTCCTGCAAAAAGAAAATTACAGGCAATCACTCTCTTATTTTGAACAGGTTGCCACAAAAAGTTCAGCAACTTCTTCTTTATTGGAACAGGATGCTTATATCCGTAGTGCCGATTGCTATTTTATGCTGAAGGATTTTGCAAAATCAAATACAATGTATGATCATGTGATCAATACGGCACAG
>JAGPDJ010000239.1 GCA_018057635.1 Ferruginibacter sp.
GTAATGGCACTCTTTTCCGGAGATGGTTTATTTTCAACCTGGTTAACAACTTTATTTTCAAAAGCAACAGATCTTGCAGTTTCAACAGGAGATTTTTCTGCAGACAGTTGTTTAAGCATTGCATACAACCTTTTATTTTCCTGCTCCACTTCATTGTTTCTTCCCAGCAGTTCATTTACTTTTTTCTGAAGTTCTGATATTTTTTGACGGGCTAATCCCAGATCAGCATCATTGTTACGGTTTGCAAGGATATCACTGATCTCAGTCTTAAGCTTAAAAAATTCTGATAACCTTTGATTAAGCGGTATCTGCAATGAATCTGCAAAATTCAACGTTGAATCAAATCGCTTATCAAGGTTCTGCAGGGTGGTGAAAAATATTTTCTGAAGTGAATCCCTGGTGGCAATTGCTGCATCTCTTGCAGCTTTGGCAATGGCCGTAGAATCTCCTTTTAAAACTTTCGCCTGTATTTTTGAATCCTTTGTTCTGTAATATTCGTTATACCCCCAGGTACATAGTATTACAAATGACATCAGGAATAACAACAGTGAAACGATGAGTAATAAAGAAGATCTGGTTTCTCTCATAAAAAACTGTAATTAAATTCAATGTTCACAAGTAAGAATTTAATTGGAAACAGTCTGCCCTGATTTAGAAATCGTTTGATCAACATAAGCAGAAATCCATCCAACCTGGCCATTTTTTACGAGGTAAAATTGTTTTTTCTCATAAATTCCTTCAAACTGCCGCATGATCTTAAGTAACAATCCGGTACCTGCTAATAATGACTGTTGGTCGAAAACTTTGTTTACCCTTTTTACTTCTCTTGCAATAGATACATTGTTCAGTGCAGGATCGTTCAATAACTTCACTATTTCTGTTTCAGAAAGTGAGCTATAATTCCTGTAAATTCTGTCATAAAATTTCTCCACCTCGTCATAGGTAACCGGAATTACCGGATTTTCCAATAGTTCTGGGCTAATCAGCGTTGCTACAGACCAGGCTATTCCTCCGCTGAAAGCTATGTTATCACTCATATTGTATGCCCCGCTCAGGTTTACAGCATAAACGATTTCATCATTGGCAGAGCCTGCTAATACGCGGTATAATTGTTTACTGAAATTATACATAGTCTGATCGTCTTCTAAACGCTTTTCAACCGCATTGGCAGTACTTTTCGTTCCCCAGCTCAATTGAAACAATTTGAAATCATTGGTATTACCGCCTGGAAAATATCCGCCTTTTGTATTTCCGCTTCCAATATCAATTAAAAAAGTATTGAACCGCCTTGATTCCGGTACAATGCCCAGATGAGAAAGCCTTGCTTCCTGTAACACATCTATAATCTCTACCATCCTGCCTGGTTCGTTAATCCTGGTACGAAATGAATCTACCAACTTATTTATCCAGTTTGTTTTATTGATCTTTTCTGCCTGAACTTTTACGCCACTGCTGATAACCGTAAATATCTTTCCGGAGCTTATCCTGTAATCATTAACTGCTATATTGAATAAACCAGTGAACCCATTGAGTGTTTCTTTAAATGTTTGTTCGGTAAATGAAATAAAATCTGTATTTACTGATGTGTCTTTTAAAATATTAAACTCCACATTTTTCTGCATGTTTTTACTTACTTCCACCAGGCTCATTTTTACACCTTTCGACCCAACTTCAATTCCGGCATAAACATCAGATTTCTTATATTTTAATTTGAAATTATTCTGGGAAAACAGCAGGATTGGATTAAATACAAAAATGCCACACGTGAAGATTATGTGCTTCAGGTTAACTTTAAACATTGTTATTGAATTGTTTATTATTTAAAAATACAAAAAAACAACAGGGGCTTTGTACCAATCGAACTATTGTGTAAAAAATGTGATTAAAGAATTAAAATCCGGGGAGATATTTTTCCATAAAAATGAATAAAAAAAGCTTCGCCTGATTAGTTTTCATTAAAAAATAACAATATTAATCCTGTTAAAAGAACGCTTATTATATATATCAGGAAAGCAATTTTGAAAACTTGCCTATCAAACCTTTCTTATTATAAATCTGCATGATATAATTTCCTTTCATGCATTTTGAAGCATTTAAAGAAAATGTCAACATTTTGGATTCGCCTTTAGCAACATCAAACCTTAACCTGCAGGAATATACCCTTTTTCCTTCCGGGCTTTGAAATGTACCTGTTTCCCAGCTTGATTTTTGTAAAACACGACCATCCGGCTGCAATACAATGATGTATATCTCACCATTATTATCCGGAAAACCGGTATTCTTAACAGTTAAAGACCCAACGAATTTATCTGTCTGGAATGCCTGGTATGTTTCCAGTTCCTTATTGTCTGTAACCATAAAAGCTTTGAGGTTCATTTCATCTATGCCCAAAGTACTGTTTCCTGAACCAGCTGTAAATACAGGTCTTTCAATATTCTTCTTGTTATTGGCTGGTTCAGTTTTGTTATTACTATTTTTAGTAACTGGTACAACGGCCGTTTGAGCTGGTTTTGAGGTGGTTTTTATTGCTCTTTCGTTGTTTTCAAACACAGCTGGCCAGGCTTTTGCATTTTGTTCTTCACTGATCCTTTTATCAGAAAATTTACGTAAAACAGCTATTAATCTATCATTTTCCCGTTCCACATCACTGTTCTTATCAACCAGTTTATTAATTTTATGTTCTAATTCCGCAATTTTCTGATTAGCCAGTTTAAGGTCAGCTTCATTTGTTTTATTACTTAATAATGCAGCAATTTCAGCTTTAAGTTTATTTATTTCTTCCTTTGATTCTTTACCTGGCACCGAAACAGGCAAATAACCCTGTGTATTTGTTTTAGAAATCTGTTGTGGAGCAGCAACTGTTTCAATTTCCCTTCCAGAATGTTCACCGGTTTTCTTTTTTGAAGATTTGTTAGTTACTTCTTTTGATTCTGAAATATATCCGGTTGAATTCAGTGAATCTATTGGTTTTAATACAATCAATTCACCGGTATATACTTCTTTTGATTTAAAAAATAATTTATATGCCCAGTTCCCCATTACGCCCAGAGAAAGGAGCAACAGAAAAATAGAAAAAATTATCAGTGGTGTAAATCTGATGTTTCTCATGTTGGATCGTTTTATTGAATTATAATGGAGATCATTGCTTGTTGATCTTTTGTTTTACATAAGCCGATATCCAGCCAACCTGGCCGTTTTTAACCAGGTAAAAATCCTTCTTTTCATAAATGCCTTCAAATTGCCTCATGATCTTTAGCAACAATCCTGTTCCTGCAAGTAATGATTTTTGATCAAAGACCTTGTTTACCCTGTCAACTTCTTTAGTAACCATGACTTTATCAACATAAGGATCGTTTACTTGTTTTACTATTGCTGCTGAAGTAAGTGATGCATGCTCATCAAATATCCTGTTGTAAAATTTCTCTACTTCTTCATATGTTACAGGTATAACCGGATTCTCAATAAGTTCGGGGCTGATTAATGTAGCAACAGACCATGCTATACCACCGCTAAAAACAATATTGTCATTAATATTATATGCATCACTTGCATTTACTGCATAAATGATCTCATCATCTGCAGAACCTGCTAAAACACGGTAAAGCTGATTTCTAAAATTTACAACAGATTTATCTGCATCCAGTTTCTTTTCAACTGCATTTGCAACACTCTTTGTACCCCATGTTAATTGAAATAATTTAAAATTGTTTAAGTTATTGTCATAAGGAAAGAATCCACCTTTCGTATTACCGCTGCCGATATCTATCAGGAATGTATTGTAACGTTTCGCATCAGGAATAATCCCGAGATGTGACAATCGTGCCTCTTGTGTTACATCAACTATATCAACATTTCTTAATGGTTCATTAATGATCTGCCTGAAAGAATCTGCCAGGTTTCTGATCATTTGTACCTGGCCGCTTTTTTCTGCCTGGATATTTACACCACTGCTGATCACAGTAAATATTTTATCAGATGGAATTGAGTACAGGATCATAGCCTCACTGTACAAAGCAGCTAAACCTTTTAAAGTGGCGTTGAAAGCCGGCTGTGTAAACGAAATGAAATCTGTATTTACAGAACTGTCTTTAAGCATACGAAATGTTGTATTGCTCTGGGCATCAGTACCAATTTCAACTATACTCATTTTCACTCCTTTTGATCCAACTTCAATGCCGGCATATACTTTGGGTTCTTTGTATTCTGACCTGAATGAAGTTTGGGAAAAAATGTAATTGCTGATGAATAAAAATAAAAATGACAGCAATAAAAGATGTTTGGTGTAACGATTCAACATTGGTTAGTTATTTTAATAATACAATATAAAGACCAACACATCACTTTTAGCAGAAGCTGATACCGGCCTGTAAAGACAAAATACTACACAGAGGGGGGAGATTTCAACAGATATAGATTATTGGATGTTGCAAAAATAAATCATAATCTAATGCTGCTATTTATTATTTTTTTCTTGGTGGATTATTTGGGTATAACTTAAATTAACGGACATCTAAACAGATTAAATTAACCCATTAAAAAGAAAAGATTTGTAACAGAAATATTATAAATGCAAAAACTAAAACCCAGTAAGCCAGGTTATTAAAATAACAGATCCGGTAATATTATAATTGCAATAAACCAACTTTATTCAAAGTATTTACAGGTTTATTATCCCAGAAAAGTTCA
>JAGPDJ010000240.1 GCA_018057635.1 Ferruginibacter sp.
TGTTATGATTCCCCAAACACTCCTTGGAACAAGCCAGCGGGCAACCATCAATTGTAATAATTTTTCTTCCTGACAAAGCCGTGTGTACTATTTTTTTTACATTGCCGCCAATACCTGCAATGCAGGACATTTCTGCTACTCCAGCTCTGTCCATTTTTATTGCCAGATAATTGGCCATCTGTGCCGCACTGGAACAACCGGAGCAGGAATACACAAGGGGCTTTTTTTCGGCTATTGTTTTCATCATATAGAAAATACTTTTCTAAAATATGTTTTCATTAATCCCAAAAGAAACTGCACCCGCCAGACGCTGCGTATTTTAATATTGAGCCAGAGGTGTTGTAATTTTTTCATCGCTTAATGATTGAGTTAAAATACCAGGATCATTCTTTTTTAACCCTCTTCTTCTGCTGGTAATAAACCAAACCAACGGTATCACTCCGCCTATTGTGAATATGGAACCACCAACAATACGAAGCCAGGTGAGTGTTTGAAAACCGGTGCTCTCAATAAATTCATGGCTGCGGGCATACCATAATCCCTGATCTGTTACAGTTTTAAACTGATAAATTCCAGCAGGAAATAAATCAAGAAATACCATCAATAGCAGACCAATGTTGATTGACCAGAAAGCCCTTTTGATGAGCCGGGGCTTCCACCAATCAGCTTTAAATAAAAGCTGACAGCAAAACAATATAGCCGCCAAAGCAAGATTACCATATACACCCATCAATGCAGCATGGCCATGATTCACCGTTAAGTAAGTACCATGTTCATAATAATTAGCGATGGGAAGGTTGATGATAAAACCCAACACACCGGCACCAAAGAAATTCCAGAAATTTACTGCTACCAGAAACAGGAACACTTCTGAAAATCCGAATTGCTTATTCAAATCTCCATTAACCTTGTTGTTATTCTCCAGCACTTTAGGAAGTTTACTGAACCGCCATGCTTCCAGTGTAAGCAATACCAATGGTATTACCTGCAATGTTGAAAACACAGAACCAAGGGCCATTGTGAAAACCGGTTTCCCATTCCAGTAAAAATTATGAGAGATGCCAAGTAAGCCAGAACCAAGGAACAACAATGTAGCTAAGTAAATAACACGGATAACAGCTTGCTTGCTTACCAAACCCATTACCACCATAAAATATCCAATCAATACTGTTGTAAACACTTCAAAAAATGCTTCAGCCCACATGTGTACTACCATCCATCGCCAGAAATCAGCAATCACAAAATTGGTTTTAGGTGTTGCAATAAACCCGGAAATCAATAATAAAATGATACTGAAAGTGGCATACACTAACCAATTGGGTAATGCCCATGGTTGTTTCATTTTCATTACCGGTTTAATGCCGCGGTATATTGTTATAGCCCATATAATAAATACAACTCCGAGAATTATCTGCCATAGTTTTCCAGGCTCTACATATTCCCATCCCTGGTGGCCAAGCCAATACCAGTTCTTTCCAATAATCCCTTTTGGTCCAAGCAACATTCCGGCGAATGAGCCAGCCACCAACAATATGGTAAGCCAGAAAATAGCATTGATAAGTGTAACCTGTTTTTTAGATTGTTTTGGAGAAACAAGTGACATCATAAAAAATGAAGCACCTATCCAGCAGGCAGAAATCCATAAAATGGATAATTGCACATGCCAGCTTCTTGTTACTGTAATTGGCAGTGTTTCAGAAATATTAAACCCAAAAAAGTTTACAAACCCTACAAAATCATGAACAGTTAAAATGCCTGCTAAAACCTGTACAGCAAAAAGTAAAATAGCAACATAAAAAAACTTGTAAGTGGACTTTTGTACAGCATCAGGTTGAAATTTTTGTATTTCTCCCCTTGACATAAAGGGCCGGGCATTGTTTGTATAAACATTATCATCCAGTTTTTCCAGTTTACCATGATAATACAACACCAACCCCAAACCAAAGATTAACCCGAGTGAACCAATAATGCTCCAGAGGATAATTGCAGCACTGGGAGTATTGCCTGCTGCCGGGTCATAAGGCCAGTTATGCGTATAGCTGTAATGCTCACCAGGTCTTTCTACTCCACAAACCCATGAACCCCAAAAGAAAAAAGCTGTCAGCGATTTTATTTCATTGGCATCAGTAATATAACCAGATGGTTTAAATGCACCGGGTGAAGAGGGATTGGTAAATTTTTGATTGTAATATTTGATCAGTTCACTTACCGCATAAGCCTGTGCATCGGAAAGTAATACACTGTTATTCTTACTATACTTGTTATTTTTTATTTCAGCCTTCACCTGTTCAGCAATTCCTTTCTTAAGCAAATCAGCATTTGCATCTGCCTTCAATTGCGACTGATAAAAATCATTCATGTATTTAGAAACATAATGTAATGCTTCTGCTGTATAGTCCGGTCCGCGGTTGGCACCATCGCCAAACATACTTCCGTATTCCATCAGGGCATATTTCTGAAACACGGCCTGTCCATCCAATACATCCTCTTTTGAGAAAACAGTTTCATTCTTTGATGAAACGTAGGATGGAATGGGCGGGGCTTCTGTGTAAGTATGCACGGCAATCATCGTTACCCCTGCTATACTGATTATAAAAATAATCAGCAACGGCAGCCACCAGTTTTTGGGATTCAGCAGGTAGCTGATAAAATTTCTCTTTGCCATAAAAAAAATTATTGGCAAATATAAATAATTAAAGATAATTTTGTCCTTAATTATTTCAGGCGTTACCATGCGTTCCGGAAAGCTAAAAAATATTACAGCGGCATCTTTGGTAGTTACTTTCTTATTCTATTCCTTCCATCTTTACTCATCCTTACCAGTGAAAGGGAAAACAGTTACTGAAGAAACCAGCAAAGGGAAATTGATATGGCAACAATATAATTGCAATGCCTGTCACCAGGTATTTGGGTTAGGCGGATACCTTGGCCCGGATCTTACCAATACTTATTCACTTAAGGGTCCTGCTTACATCACAGCTTTTTTGCAAAGCGGAACTGTCACCATGCCCAATTTCCATCTGAACGGACAGGAAATGAATGCTTTACTTGCCTATTTACAAAACATTGATGCATCGGGCAACGCAGACCCAAGAACTTTTACAATTAATACCAATGGCACTATTGAACAGTAAGCAAGGAACGACATCTAGGCTATTTATAATTGCCGGTCTTTTGCTGCTGGGCACAGGAATGTTTTGGGGATTAACCGGCGGACTGCAATACCTGGTACCCGGATTTCTAAAACAAAATCTGTCTTTTGAGAAAGTAAGGCCGCTGCATGTATCATCAGTAGTTTTCTGGATAATTTTTGGGGCGATGGGTAGTGTTCTCACTTATCTGCAGCAACATACCGGCAGAAAAATGTATTCGCAGTTACTTACAAAAGTTCAATTGGTCATTTTTATTCTTTCCATCATCGCTATTTTGATTTCCTATTGCGCCGGCATATTCGGCGGCAGGGAATATTGGGAATTTCATCCGCTACTGGCATTACCCATTGTTGCAGGTTGGGTACTGTTTTTAATCAATTTTATAAAATCAATTGGTTCGTTCAGAAAACAACCCGTTTATGTGTGGATGTGGCTTACAGGAATCGTATTCTTTTTATTCACCTTTCTCGAGTCCTATTTATGGATATTCCCTTATTTCAGAAATAATGTAGTGAACGACATGACGGTGCAATGGAAATCGTACGGTTCTATGGTAGGTTCATGGAATATGCTTATTTACGGCAGCAGTATTTTCCTGATGGATAAAATAAGCAATAGTAAAACCTATAGTCACTCAGGTATAGCCTTTGTGCTTTATTTTACTGGGTTATTCAACCTGATGTTTAACTGGGGACATCATATTTATACATTACCCACTCATAATTACATCAAACACATCAGTTATGCAGTCAGCATGACAGAGCTCTTCATCCTTGGCAGAATTATTTTTAACTGGAGGGCTTCTGTCAGTACAGCTAGAAAAAATTTTCATAAAACAGCCTACCGCTTTCTGGTAGCTGCTGATGTCTGGATATTCTTAACATTATTATTGGCAATTTTTATGTCAATTCCAGGAATCAATCTGTACACTCATGGCACACATATTACCGTAGCTCATACAATGGGTGCAACCATTGGTATTAATAGCTTTTTATTGCTGGCTATTGCATTTGATATACTCAATGATACCTGCCGGAGTTTTGAGCCTTATAAAAGACTATTCAACAGGGGATATTGGCTGGCTAATATGTCGCTATTTATCTTCTGGATAAGTTTAATCGGGGCAGGCGTAATGAAAGCAAGATGGCAGTTAAGTACTTCTCAGATACCTTTCAGCAGTATGATGCTTCAGTTAAGACCATTCTTTATTGTATTTTTTATTTCCGGAACAATAATGATGACAGGTTTCATATTCATTATCTACCCCTTGTTAAAAAACCAGTTGCTCTGTTATTTCAAAACAACAACAAAAGAAAAAATACAAACCCGGTACTATTCATCTGTTGCCTTTAAAATAGAATAAATAGCCTGGCAACTAATTTTTTATATATGCTGCTCGTCACAAAAATATTTCATTTCGAAATGGCACATGCCATTAATGGTTATCAGGGTGCCTGTAAAAATATACATGGCCATTCTTATGAATTACATGTAACTGTATCTGCAGATAATCAGGAAAAGGGCTATATAGC
>JAGPDJ010000241.1 GCA_018057635.1 Ferruginibacter sp.
GGTATCAGCAGCAACTTTCTTAAGTGCTGCTTCATCCAGGTAATTGGATGCAGGTGTACCGCAATAAGTAGCCAGCCTGGTTAAAGGTATCATAGTTGTATCACCATGACCGCCAACAACCGTTGCCTGCAGATCGTTTGGTGAACATTGCATTGCCTGGCTTAGGAAATACCTGAACCTGCTGCTGTCCAGCAAACCACCCATTCCAATAATCCTGTTCTTAGGTAGGCCGCTTGACTTCAATGCCAGGTATGTCATGGTGTCCATCGGGTTGCTGATCACAATGATGATCACATCCGGAGAATATTTTAGCAGGTTTTGAGTAACTGTTTTAACAATTCCTGCGTTAATGCCTATCAGTTCTTCACGCGTCATTCCCGGTTTACGGGGAATACCCGAAGTGATTACAGCAACGGAACTTCCGGCAGTTTTTGAATAGTCATTTGTACTTCCAATGATCCTGGTGTCGAACCCTTCAATCTGGGCAGTTTGCATCAGGTCCATTGCCTTACCTTCTGCAACACCTTCTTTAATGTCAACCAAAACCAATTCATCGCAAAGCTGTTTGCGGGCAATATTATCAGCACAGGTAGCTCCTACTGCTCCTGCTCCAACTACAGTTACTTTCATGTGTAATTATTTATTGATTAAACTATAACTTGTTATCATACAAAGTTAAACGGATTAATGTATGTGACATATTATAACCTGATAAAATTTTTAAAATCAGCCAATATTTTCTCTTTTCCATACTTTATTGCTTCAACACATGATATAAAAAAACATTTGGTTATAGTTTAACGAAACTTAGGTAATCTTTGGCTTGATTATCCGTTCTGAAGGAAAACAAATAAATCAGCAACATCTGTGAAAACCTTCCTCATCCTAATAATTTTCTTGTTAAATAACAGCAGTTACGTTAAAGCCATTAACCCTAACCTGACTATAGAATACAATAAAGCTGAGAAAAGGGTTGAACTAAAATGGCAAAACAGTTTTGCCGGAGTAAACCGGTTTGTTTTACAGAGAAGTGCTGATAATTTAACCTGGAACGATATTTACACTTCAGGTCCGGGAGATACAAAGAATAAACTTCTTAAATTTCATGACCATTATTACGAAAAAGAAAAAAACTACTACCGGTTAAAGATATACAGTAATGCAGGATTTGAATACAGTCAGCCTGTTTCATTAATAATTGGCAGCAATACGGGTAACTGGCTCATTTATCCAATACCTGTTCAAAATATGATAAACCTTCAATACAATGGAGGTGAGCCGATTCAAAATGCTGTTGGCGTTTTTATCAGAAACTCTTATGGTTACGTTCTTACAAAGAAACGATTTTCATCTATCAACAGGCACTTGCAGGTTCCGGTAGATAATCTCGGAAGGGGAATTTATGAAATCTACATTGTAATAAATGATAAAATGGTATGGAGTCAGCGTTTTGTAAAATAAATTTCAGCCAATATTTTTTTTAAGCCTGATCATAAAAAACCCGCTACGGTTTCCATCTTAAAATTACCTTCAAATTCTTTTACAAATTTTCCCTTTTTGTTATACAGGTAAAGGGATGGATAACTACGCAGGTTATAAAATGTTCCAAGGTAAAATGATCCGTCTCTGCCCATTGTTATATTTGGATAATCTGCAATTTTATGATCCTGGTAAAATTTTTGCATGAATTTAAAATCAAGGGAGGAAACCATCAGGATCTGTACATTTTTAAATAGTGTTATATTTTGGAGCAGGTCGTTGGTTGCCTGAACACAATGATCGCAATCGGGACTAAAAAGCATGATGATGGTTGCTTTTTTTTTGCTAAGATTATCTCTTGTAAATTTAATACTATCCGGAATTTTCATCATGCTGAAAACCGGTAACCCGGTAAACCTTTTATAAACCGGAATGCTATCAGCTTGTGCATCAGCCTGTTGAAAACAAAACAAGCTCAAGATCAATATATAAATCCATTTCATGGCATAAAGCTACTTTTTTAAAGGGAAATGCCATATTTATGGTTAAAAACAGGTACCATTAAGTTTTCGCAGTTACAGTTACTATCCCTACTTTTGCAGCCACAAATAAATCTTATATGGCAACAACAGCAGATATCCGTTCGGGACTGATTCTTAAAATTGACGGAAGTTTATATTCAGTAATCGAATTCGGACAGAATAAAACAGCACGTGCGGCTGCAAAAGTTTGGGCAAAACTTAAAGGAGTTGACAATGCACGTACCATTGAAGTTACCTGGAACAGCGGAGAAACAGTTTTCCCGGTTAGGGTTGAACGCAAACCTTATCAATACCTTTACAAGGATGACACAGGTTATAGTTTTATGGATACTGCAACTTTTGAGCAAATTACAGTTGCCGAAACCATGATAGATGCACCAAAGTTTTTAAAAGACGGACAGGAAGTTTCTGTATTGGTTAATGGCGAAACAGATTTACCAATGAGTGTTGAATTACCCGATAAAATTGTTTTACTGGTTACTTACAGCGAACCAGGAATGAAAGGCGACACAGCCACAAGAACACTAAAGCCTGCTACTGTTGAAACCGGTGCTACGGTAAACGTTCCTTTGTTTGTAAATGAAGGAGAACTGATCAGGGTGAATTCAAAAACAGGAGATTATATTGAGCGTGTGAAAGACTAAAGAGAATTATTTATTGGTTTATTTGTTTATTGGTAAATCAATTATTTGAATATATTAAAAAACGGGAAGCATTTGATGTTTCCCGTTTTTATTATACTTGTTGTTTTGAAATATCTTTTGTGCCTGCATACAATTCATATTCAAAAAGCCGGCAGTCGATCTTACTCGTATAAAATTCTATCCGGCGTTTGGGTTTTAGTCCTATTTTTTTAGCCAACTCAAGATTACCAGTAAATATGTAACCTGTATATCCTTTACATTTTTTTTTAAAAAAATCGCCCATGCGTTTATAGGTCTTTTCCAGTTCTTCCTCAACACCCAGCCTGTCGCCATATTCGGGATTCAGGTAAACTACACCCTCACGGTTTTCAATAATCGAAGTTTCTTCAAAATCACAAACCTGGAAATCAATCATTTCTTCCACACCAGCAATACCTGCATTTACTTTTGAAATATTGATGGCATCTTCACTGATATCTGTTGCTATGATTTGTAAACCGGGAACATCTGCAACCTGTTTTTCAAGTTTTGAAAATGCGTCATTATAAAATTTTTCTTCAAACCCAAAAATATGCATGAATGAATAATTACTTCTGTATAAACCCGGCCTTCTGTTGGTTGCTATCAGGGCTGCTTCTATAGCCAGTGTTCCGGAACCGCACATGGGATTAATAAAAGGTGATTTCCTGTCCCAATTGCCGGCCAATATGGTTGCTGCAGCCAGTGATTCGAGCATGGGCGCTTTCCCGGGAATTTTCCTGTACCCGTGTTTAGATAAAGTTTCACCTGAAGTATCAATGAATATTTCTGCCAGGTCATCTTTCCAGTATAAATGCACCACAACGCCATTTAATTCGGGGCCGGAATTTGGTCTTTCGCCAGTCTTGTTCCTGAACCTGTCTGCAATGGCATCTTTCACTTTTACATTTGCAAACAGGTTATTGGTGATGGTTTCGTTGCTCACATTGCTGCTGATAGAAAAATATCCATCTGCTGCGATCAACGCTTCCCAGGGGAATTCTAACAGGTTATTATATACATCAGTAGCATTTATTGCCCTGAATTCCTTTAAAGAAAATAACACCTGGCTGGCACATCGGAGGTTCAGGTTCAATGTGATACAATCCAACAAGTTACCCTCCAGTTCAACACCTGTTTTAAATACCCTGACCGGTTTAAACCCCAATTCACTTATTTCCTTTTGAAGGAATGGCGACAGCCTGTTGCTACAGGTAATAATAATGCGGCTGTTGGTTGTAAATGATTGCATATGAGTTGTAAAAGTAGTTAATTAAAAGTGCTGAAAAGAGTTTACACCTTTCAAAAAAGGTGTAAACTCTTTTCACCGGATAAAATTTATTAAATTGTGGTATGGATTTAAAAAATGAAATCAGGCTGGCCGTATTAATTGATGCCGACAATGTGCCATACAGCAATGTAAAAGGTGTGATGGAAGAAATTGCCAAATACGGCACGCCCACATTTAAACGAATTTATGGCGACTGGACAAAACCAACTGTTTCGGGCTGGAAAAGTGTGTTACTTGAAAATGCCATAACACCCATTCAGCAATACAGTTATACCACGGGAAAAAACTCCAGTGATTCTGCATTGATCATAGATGCAATGGATATTTTATATTCCGGTAAAGTAGATGGATTTTGTATTGTATCAAGCGATAGTGATTTCACCAGGCTGGCAACACGGTTAAGGGAAGCCGGCATGAAAGTGTTTGGCATCGGGCAAAAGAAAACACCCAATCCATTTATTGTTTCCTGCGACAAATTCATTTACATGGAAATTATCCCAATGGCTGATGAAGCGGAAACCAATGAAACAAAACCAAAAGAAGTTAAGCAAAAACCAAAGGCTGCTGTTGATAAAATTGGGAAAGAAACGATCAAGCTTATCAAAACAACGATCAATGACCTTGCAGATGAGAATGGCTGGGCATTTTTAGGTGATGTAGGAAATCTATTATTAAAGAAACATCCGAATTTTGACCC
>JAGPDJ010000016.1 GCA_018057635.1 Ferruginibacter sp.
CCCGGTTAAAGAATGACGAACTGGAAAAGCAGGTTAATATCATTTCAGAAGGGAACAATGATCTCATTAAACGACATTACGATAAACTAAGAAAATGGCAAATCAAGATTTCAGACAATGAGGCCTTGAATTTTGGTATTATTGAAATTATGATCATGGTTGTTATTGGCGCTTCCCTGGTTATATCAACAAAGTTCTTTGGAACAGCTATGCTTGCAGGTAATATTGTAGGGATGTATGCCTATATACTGAAGTTTGTTTCCGGAATGGATACGATCCCGTACACTGTACAGCGATTAACTTCACTGAATGATATTACCCGCAGGATAGAATTCCAGGATGATGATTTTTCTGAAACAAAACCAAATCAGCACAGAGCCTATCCGGCACCGGGATTTTTCAAATTATCTACATAGACTGATCTTCTTTTCCCTTAACAATCAAATAACCGTCATTTTCCAGCGGAAGGTAGCCATAGTCATAACAAAAAGAATATGTGCTTCCTTTTTTGTTTGTATAATGATGTGTGGCATATTTAAACCGGAATCCGTTTTGTAATAATTTCTCTTTGGTAGTTTTGGCCATTTCCTCTCCTTCGCTTATTAAACTTTCCAGTATTCGCCTGTTTTTTGCCAGGGCATTGTTGATGTTGCGTACCAGGTTGTGGCTGCTTGCTTTTAATTGATTGTTGTAATTATTCCGGCAGAAGTCGTCACAGAATTTTTTATCTGATCTTCCTCTTACCGTTTTATTGCAGGCAAGGCAATATTTAGGTTGGGTAGCGGTTGTCATTGGGGTACGATTGATTTACAACAGGAAGTTACGAAGATTCCATAAAAAAATATAAGCGTTTAGAAACGTTTATATTCAACTATAAACGATTAAAATACGACTATCGCTATTACAACTGTACATCTTTGCCCTGTTGGTTAAAGGGCCCTTTAGCCGGTTGAAATAATCTGTTAAACAATTAAAATTTTTATTTTATGTCTATGTACGCATTAAAAAACAAAGTACAGTTAATCGGAAACCTGGGTAATTCACCAGAAGTACGCACAACAGAAACAGGAAAAAAACTCGTTAAGTTTTCTGTTGCAACCAATGAGATTTACCGCAATGCAAGCGGTGAAAAAGTAAAAGAAACACAATGGCATAACCTGATCGCCTGGGGTAAGGTTGCCGAGATTGCCGAAAAGTACCTGAACAAAGGCTCTGAAGTAGCCATTGAAGGAAAGCTGATTAACCGGAATTACACGGATAAGGAAGGAAATAAAAAGTATGTAACCGAAATCCAGGTAAATGAACTTTTATTGCTTGGCAGTAAAGCTGCGGCAGCTGAAGTTTAATTGGTAACGCCATTGATTTAATTACTCACCGGAAAAGACACGGGAAAAGTATGAAAATCAATGGCTGTTTTCTTGTATGAATTTTATACATTGCCCTATGGTTATTGCAGATGCAGAAAATATCATTTTTACTACCGCCGCCGATTTTATCAGTAACAGCAATCAACCGGTATTTTTAACCGGGAAAGCCGGTACCGGTAAAACAACTTTTTTAAAGTATATAAAAGAACACTGTAAAAAAAATTCAGTGATCGTTGCTCCTACCGGGGTTGCCGCCATTAATGCTGGCGGCACAACCATACACTCTTTCTTTCAGCTGCCATTTGCACCTTTTGTGCCCGTAAAAAAAGGGTGGAACAAAGGAGAAACGGTTGATAAACACCGCCTGCTTAGTAAACTGCGTTTAAATGCCGAAAGAAAAGAGATCATGCAGCAAATGGAATTGCTGATCATTGATGAAATAAGTATGGTGCGGTGTGATGTGCTGGATGCTATTGACACGGTGTTAAGGCATACCAGGAACAATCCGGGTAGAGCATTTGGCGGTGTGCAGGTATTATACATAGGAGATCTTTATCAATTGCCTCCGGTTGTAAAAGAAGAAGAATGGAACCTCCTGAATAGCTGCTACGATAACCAGTATTTTTTCAGCAGCAGCGTTATCAGGGAAAATCCTCCCATTTACATAGAACTAAAGAAAGTTTACCGGCAGGCCGATCTTGCTTTCATCAATTTGTTAAACAAGGTGCGTAATAACGAAATGAACGAAGAAGACCTTGCGTTTTTGCACAGCAGGTATTTTCCCGCTTTTAAAGCGGCAAAAGAGGATAATTTTATCACACTAACCACACACAATAATAAAGCGGATGAAATTAACCGGGTGGAATTATCGGAACTTCCCGGAAAAATATTTTCATATAACGCAGCTGTTGAGGGTGAGTTTTATGAACGGTCGTATCCGGCAGACGAAGTATTAAATATTAAAGCCGGAGCCCAGGTTATGTTCCTGAAAAACGACCTGGAAAAAATTCGCCGTTATTACAATGGAAAGATTGGTATTGTAGACAGGGTGGATGATGACAAGATTTTTGTAAAATGTATTAATAACGGCTCAGAACAAATCATAGAAGTAAAAAGAGAAACCTGGCGGAATATTCAATATGCCCTGGATAAAAAAACACAACAGGTAGAAGAAAAAGAATTAGGTTCATTTACACAGTACCCTTTGCGGCTTGCCTGGGCAATCACCATTCACAAAAGCCAGGGCCTTACTTTTGAAAAAGCTGTAATTGATGCCGGCAGTGCATTTGCGCCCGGACAGGTTTACGTTGCATTAAGCCGCTGTACCAGCATTGAAGGGATTGTTTTACGCAGCAGGATATCTGAAAAAAGTCTGCACAGCGATGACCGGATCGTTCAGTTTTGTTCAAAACAAGAAGAGCGTGAAGAACAGCTTGTTTTACTTAATGAAGCAAAAAAACTTTACCAGCAGGAGATCATTTACGGGTTATTTAATTTTAACGAAAGTATTGTTCAAATAAACGGGCTCATAGATTTTGTAGCTGAAAATAATTCGTTTGGTAAAAATGTTGCCGGCTGGCTCGAAAGCATAAAACAGCAACTAACATTATTTTCCGGCCATGGCAACAAATTCACTGAAATATTATCCGGCCTTTTCGATGCTTCCGAAATGCCTGAAGCAAATGAACGGGTAAACATGCGGCTGATGAAAGCTGCTGAATGGTTTTTGGCAGAATACGAAAAGCTGAAAGCTGTGCTTCAGCAATCATCTGCGGTTACAGATAACCGTCAGTTAAGCAGCGAATATAACAGCCGGCTGCAAAAATTATGGGACCATCTCTGCCAGCACATGCATTTATTGGGCGGAATAAAAGAAAGCGGGTTTGCTCTTGAAAAATACCGGGAACATAAAAGCGGTTTCGTTAAAGAGCCGCTGGCTGTTAATTCTTATTCTGGCAAATCTGCCTATATTTCCAAAGACATTTCACACCCCGAACTTTATCATGCACTGAAAGAAAAGCGTGACGAAATTGCACGTGAAAAAGGTATTCCATTGTACATGGTTTGCGGAACTATTTCACTGGAGCAAATGGCCAATTATCTTCCGCAAACTTTACAGGCACTGGATAAGATCAGCGGCTTTGGAAAAATAAAGCTGAAGCAGTTTGGCAATGATTTTATTTTTATCATTCAAAACTATTGCGAACAAAATAATATTGAACCGGTTGCAGAAATGATGCCCGAAAAAAGGGTTATTAAAGCAAAATCAAAAAAGCAGAAACCCGATACCAAAAAACTAAGTTTCGGTTTGTATAAAGAAGGCAAAACCATTGTTGAAATTTCTAAGGAAAGAAATTTAAGCCCAACAACCATTGAAGGCCACCTGGCCTATTTTATTGAATCGGGCGAACTTAATATTGAAGAACTGGTGGAACCGGAAAAGCAGTTATACATCAGCGATACTATACAAAAAACGGGTACCGGTTCACTTCAAAAGATTAAAGAGCAGTTACCGGAAATAAGTTATGCAGAATTAAAATGGGTGATCGCTCACGATAATTTCAGGAATGGGAAAAACTGATCCGTTTACCTGCCAAAATCATCCTGCAACCTTATAATGTCGTCTTCATCACTCGGATTTGCCGGATCTGTATGCATCCATATCTCGGCAACCACACCCCATTCATCCTGCAATCCTATCAGCCTGTGCCTTTCTCCTTGCTTCAATCTTACAATATCACCTATCTGTAAAACCTCCCTGCTTTTTTCATGATCCGTGTCACTGGTGGCCACAGCGGCCTTACCCTGTATGAGTTTCCAGATTTCTGCTCGGCGATGGTGATACTGCCAGCTTAAATTTTTTCCAGGCTCTACTAATAATATTTTTGGACTCAGTTTTGCACCTTCCAGCAGATCGCTCTTTTTAATTTCCGGAAAAAAATGAGCTATGAATTTATCTGCATCATTTTCATCAATAACAAAGAAACCGCCCCAGGGCCTTTTTGTATCTGTATGATCTACAGCTATACCAATCTTATTAATATATATACTAATATTATTAAATATCTCTTCTTTTGTCATAAAACAAATATATAAAAAATATTGATTTATCTACCCATATACACCATGAGTATTTGAACATCGCTGGGGTTTACACCTGAAATGCGGGAAGCCTGGCCCAGGGTTCGGGGTTGAATTTTAGTGAATTTTTGGCGGGCCTCATTACTTAACGAAACGAGTTTGTCGTAATTAAAATTCTCTGGTATGGACAAGTTTTCCAATTGGTTCATTTTTTCAACCAGTTCGCGTTCTTTTCCTATATACACATCATATTTTAATTGTATCTCTGCCTGTTCAATTATTTCATCAGCAAACTGGCTTAAGCTATCTTTTAAAGGGGTTATCCGTGTTATCATTTCCTTTAAACCAATTCCTGGTCTTAAAAGAACCTGGGCAGCTTTTTGCTTCACTAAAAGGGGTGCCGATAGCATAGATTGCAGATAATCATTCGCTTCTGATGGATCAAGGCTTTTTTGAAGCAATATTTCCTTTACCTGGTCTACCTGTTTTCTTTTTTCCTGGAGTTTTTCCATTCTTTCCTGGCTGGCAAGCCCAAGTTTGAAGCTAATTTCTGTCAGCCGCATGTCTGCATTGTCTTGCCTGAGCAGGGTTCTGAATTCTGCCCGGCTGGTAAACATCCGGTAAGGTTCGTCGGTGCCCTTGTTTATAAGGTCGTCTATTAACACACCTATATATGCTTCGCTTCTTTTCAACACCAATGGTTGCTGGCCAATGCAACTTTGGTGAGCATTGATACCAGCCATTAATCCCTGGCAGGCAGCTTCTTCGTAACCTGTTGTGCCGTTTATCTGGCCTGCAAAAAACAGGTTTTTAACCCGCTTTGTTTCCAGGCTGAATTTTAATTGTGTGGGTGGAAAATAATCATATTCAATGGCATATCCCGGGCGGAACATCCGGCAGTTCTCAAAGCCGGGAACCTTTCTAAGTGCTTGAACCTGAGTTTCTTCTGAAAGAGAGGTTGAGAATCCGTTCACATAGATCTCCACCGTATTCCAGCCCTCCGGTTCCACAAATAACTGGTGCCTGTCACGCTCGGCAAATCTATTTATTTTATCTTCAATGCTTGGGCAATACCTTGGACCAGTGCCTTGTATCCTGCCCTTGAACATGGGGCTTGATTCAAACCCTTCTTTTAAAATTTCGTGAACTTCAGCGCTTGTATAAGTGATCCAGCAACTCCTTTGATTTTCTGGTTTAAGTAAAGGTTTAGATAAATAACTAAATCCAACAATCTCTTCGTCGCCCTTTTGTTCTTCCATTTTAGAATAATCCAGGCTTCTTCCATCTATTCTTGGAGGTGTTCCTGTTTTAAGCCTGCTGCTTTCAAAACCCAGGGAAACCAATTGTTCGGTAATACCTGTTGCGGCTTTTTCGGAAACCCTTCCGCCGCCAAAATTCTTCTCACCAATATGTATCACCCCATTTAAAAATGTACCATTTGTTAGTACAACAGCTTTGGAAAATATCTTATGTCCTAGTGCAGTTACGATTCCGGAAACTTGTCCATCATTGATTATCAACTCTTTAACCATATCCTGGTAAAAATCAACATTGGGGGTATTTTCCAGCATTTCTCTCCAGGTTGCGGCAAACAACATGCGATCGCTTTGTGCACGCGGGCTCCACATCGCTGGTCCTTTTGAGCGGTTAAGCATGCGAAACTGTATCATGCTTTTATCGGTTACAATACCACTATAGCCTCCCAGGGCATCAATTTCTTTTACGATCTGCCCTTTTGCAATGCCTCCCATTGCCGGATTGCAGCTCATTTGGGCAATGGTTTGCATGTTCATGGTTACCAACAGCACTTTGCTGCCCATATTGGCACCAGCTGCTGCTGCTTCACAGCCGGCATGGCCAGCTCCAACAACTATAATATCGTATTCGGGAAACATTCGTGTGCAAATGTACTATTTAAGCGCTATTTAAATGAAAGGCTTTACTAACCGAATTTTCTGAGTATTTCCCTTTCAAGTAAGATGTCTTCCAGGTTTATTCCCTGGTTGAGACTATAGAATTCATCCGGGGAAAGTGTGGCCATTTTTATAAGCAGGTCTTTTCTTTGAAAGATAAATTCTTCAAGGGCGGGAACTTCTACAAGGTTTGATGCCTGGATAGCGTCTATTTTCCTGATCATTTTATTACAAAAATCATATCCCGTTTTTTTAAACAGTGTTTCGAAATATGGTTTTGCTGCCAGAATATCTATCTTATTGTGATGTGCATCCTGCGATTCTAGTTTTTCAACCCTGATATTTATAAAATTCCAGCAAAGGGCAAGGTCATCGTTATTTGAAAAATCGAAATAAACCAAAGGAACAATGTGTTCAAATTGCCAGGATGAACCAAAATTATCCCAACTCAATTGACCGGTAAACTGTAATTCAATCCAATTTCTGTAATTCTCAATATCAAGTCCAAAAAAAGGTGCGTATTGTTTAGAACTGTGTTTTTCAATAATATAGCGCCTGAAAGCGAGTTGCCATTTTCTTTTTTCCCGGGATTTTAATAAGGCGTCTGTGACCTCCTCCTTTGCAGTCCATTTCTTTCTTTTTGTTTCCATATTTATGTTTCTTACTGAAACTGTGTTACGTGAAACTTTTATAACCACAGTGTTCACAGAGTTATTTTACAGAAGTTAATATTATTATATACAACAAATTTAAATTAAAAAATTATGTTTCATGGAGAAACTGTGATACGTGGAACAAATTGGTTTTTATGAATACCCATATTTAGAAAGATAGAAATCTTCCTTTGCCCTCATTTCCTTTGCCTGAGCTTTTGTTTTGTCCTTATAACCGCACAAGTGCAAAGCACCATGAAAGATGACCCGGTATAATTCCTGTTCTATGGTTGTATGATGAATACAGGCATTGTCCCTTACCCTATCGATACTAATATAAATTTCACCAATAACCGGACTCTCGGGATGATCACTCAAATTAAAACTGATAATGTCTGTGTAAAAATCGTGCTGCAGGTATTGCCTGTTGATGGCCAGTAAATAATTGTCTGAACAAAATATATATGTAAGAGAATCTAATTCTTTTGCTTCCTTATTAAAAATGGAAACAATAAAGGATTTTAAAGCTTTTGAATGCTTAACCCTTGTTTTCTTTTCATGAAAAAACTTAACCGGCATGTTGATTAATTTCTTAAATCGAAATTATATAAGTTATCTTAAAGAATACCTTTACATAAATTAAGCGGGTTAAAATGAGTAAAAGACTTTCAGAAATAAAGGTTGGACAAACTGTTGTAATTGAATCATTCGAGAACGATGAGATCTTTTTGAAGCTGATGGAAATGGGATGTGTTCCTGGTGAAAAAATTACGGTGGAACAAATCGCCCCGCTGAAAGATCCTATCTCAATCATTGTAGCCGGGTATAAACTAAGCCTTCGGTTAAATGAAGCCCAGTATATACTTGTAGATGAGATTTAATAAATAAAATGAAAATAGGATTATTCTTTGGTTCATTTAACCCGGTGCATCATGGCCACCTGATCATTGCCAACCATATAGCCATGACATCAACACTTAATGAAGTGTGGTTTGTAGTATCTCCGCAAAATCCATTTAAGAAGTCGGCTACACTTTTAAATGAAAATCACCGGTATCACCTGGTGCAACTGGCTATTGAAAGTGAAACAAAATTAAAGGTGAGCAACATTGAATTTAAACTTCCAAAACCCTCCTATACAATAGATACACTAGCCTATCTATCTGAAAAATATCCCGGTCATTCCTTTTCAATCATCATGGGAAGTGATGGTTTCCGCAATTTAGATAAATGGAAAAATGCAGAGATCATCATCAAAAACTACCCCATCATTATTTATAAAAGGCCGGGCTTTGAAATTGAAAACTCTTTAAACGCGTTAATAACCATTGCCGATGCTCCACTACTTGAAATTTCGTCTACACATATCCGTTATATGATAAAGAACGGTATGTCAATCAGGTACCTGGTACCCGAAATAGTAAAAGAAGAAATTGAAAACAAGGGGTATTATCTTTCATCTTTAGAAAATCCATCCCAATAAAATTCCTGCAATTACAATAGCAGGTGCCGGGATTTTTGTAAACCGAAGCACCAAGAAAGTTGCAATGATAATCAACAGGCTGCTGATACTGTAAAAATTAAGAGAAGAAAGGTTTATACTGTTTAACAGGTATAAGGTTGCTGCCCACATAAATCCTACAACAACCGCGTTGATTCCTTCCAGCGCCCTGAATACCACGATAAACTTTTTTAAATACTGCCATACCGGGAAAAAGAACAGAACCAGTAATGCGCTTGGTAAAAACAATGCAACCGATCCGATTATACAACCTAGTAGCTGCATTTTTTTTCCGGCATCTTTTAATGCCATGCCGCCCACAAAAGATCCCACAGAAAAAACCGGCCCGGGAATTGCCCTCACAATTCCATATCCGGTTAGCAATTCATCTTTCTCTATTCTGAGTGCATTGGGGTTTTTAAGAATTACTTTGGGTGCGTTTGGCCTTGCTACATACTGATCAAGCATCATGGGTAACAATACATCCCCGCCGCCAAAAACAAAACTTCCAAAACGATAAAAATTTTCAAATAAGTTATATGCCTTCCTGTTAGGCCATTGTTGCTTCCTGGCTGTTTCACTCAATACCCCGGCAACAATAAAAATCAATACAAATAGCCAGATGTTCGTCCACCTGATCTGCTTTGGTTTTACTACTTCTTTTTCCGGTATGCGCTTACTGCTGAAGTTGGTAGCAATTCCACCGGCTACAATCAGTAATGGAAAAACCCAGGGCGTTTTAAATAATAAATAGGTTATACACATGGCGCTTATCATAATGATAAGTGTAATAAAATTTTTTATTGAAATAGAAAACATCCTGATAGAAGCATAAAATAAAAACCCTATTGCAACAGGTTGTATGTATTTAAATAAGCTGGATGTGAGGTCTTGTTTATTGTTTGTAAGTAAAAATGAAAATGCACCCATGAGTATACAGGCGGGTGCAAGCCAGATAAGCAAAGTAAGCACAGCAAGTGAAACACCTCCCCGTTTATAACCTATCAACGTAAGTGTTTGTGTGGAAGAAGCTCCTGGTAATAACTGGCAAAATGAATTATACTCAACCAGTTCTTCTTCTGTTACATCCCTTCGTTTATGCACAAAGGTTTTCAGCATCATACCCATATGCCCCTGCGGGCCACCAAAGGCTGTTATGCTGTGCAGAAAAACAGCTTTTAAAAAAGGGATATGACGAAGCATTGCCAAGTGTAAAAAATAAATCCAAAAGAATTAGTCTGATTAATTTATGAAATTTAAAGAAAAAATATCAAACACATGAATTGAATTAAGGTCATCTGTTGGCGTAAGTGTCGGCCGCTATGGTTCGCACTACTATTGAAGCAACATTATCTTTGATAACCGGAAAGTTTTTATCAAATTCAGACAAGTAATCAAATACTTTTATAACACCCATATCAGATCTTATTTTCCAACCCTCTTTTGTATAAGTAAACTTTTTTAATGAATATTTTATACTGTCGTTAATAAAAATATTATTAAAAATTAACTGGTATTTTACTGCGTTCAATGCAGGTTTATCAGTACTATTCTTTGTTATGGTTTTATAATAATGAACATCTGTAATTCCTTCTGTAAGATATTTAACCGGAATAAACTGCATCATATTGTTCTTATCAATATAGGAAACTTTTCCTGCCGTATTCATTTCAAAATATTGTATCAAAGAATCATTATTGCTGATACACTCAATGTAAAAATATTTTTTAGATTCCTTTTTCTCTTTACAACCAAAAATTATGAATACACAACAAATAATTAATATATATTTTATTTTCATCCTATTTATTTTTTACAACCCATAACGTGCACTTATTTCCAACATCCTTTCAATAGGCTTTTTGGCTGCCAGCCTTAATTCCTCCTCCATTACTATTTCAGGCATTTCATATTTCATACACAAATAAAGCTTTTCCAGTGTATTTAGTTTCATATATGGGCAGTCGTTGCAAGCACATAAATTATTGGGAGGTGCAGGAATAAATGTTTTAGCCGGACTTGACTTTTGCATCTGGTGTATTATACCGGTCTCTGTTACCACGATAAATTCATTTGAGGTATCTGTCTGCGAAAACTTTAAAAGTCCCGTGGTGCTCCCTATATAGTCTGCCAGGGCTAGTACAGGTTCTTCGCACTCCGGGTGAGCAATCACTTTTGCATTAGGATGCCTGATTTTTAGTTTAATAATTTTTTCGCGACTAAATATTTCATGAACCATGCAGGCGCCGTTCCATAAAACCATGTTACGCCCGGTTTTTTTATTGATGTAGGCTCCCAGGTTTTTATCTGGTGCGAATATAATGGGTTGATCGGCCGGTAAGCTCTCCACGATCTTTTGAGCATTGGAAGAAGTGCAGATTATATCGCTCAATGCCTTCATACCGGCACTGCAGTTGATATATGTGATCACCAGGTGCTGAGGATGTTTATCCTTAAATTTTTTAAAAAGTTCCGGTGGCGCAGAATCACTTAGGGAACAACCGGCATTGAGATCGGGCAATAATACCTTTTTGGTTGGATTAAGAATTTTGGCGGTTTCTGCCATGAAGTGTACACCGGCAAAAACGATCATATCTGCATTTGTACTGGCAGCTTTTTGTGATAAGCCCAGGCTGTCGCCTATATAATCAGCAACATCCTGTATATCGGGTTCCTGGTAATAATGCGCCAGTATGATGGCATTCTTCTCTTTTTTCAGTTTTTCAATTTCTGCAAAAAGATCCAGGGTCACATCAATGTCAACATCTAAAAAACCTTTTTTAGCAATTATTAATTGCTTTTGTTCATTGTTAATATCTGCCATAATATGTATTAATACTATTTATTTATATAATCACCTATTACTATTAGGGCTGTTAATATGTGGAAATTATAGATCAGCGATTTCTTGCAAAATTAAAATATTTAGTTTATCCACCTCAGTACACAACAAATTAACATTTAGTAAAAAGATAAAAATTGCTTGTAAGTATCATTATAATGCGGGTTTAATCCATTTAATAAACATGTGTTAATAAATTACAACGAGGATAAAAAAATGACGCTTTTTATTAAAATCCCTGTTGAAAGAAAAAGTACAAAATCCAACATACCAACATTAATTGGTCAGCAGGGTTAAATAAATTTTCTTATTACCATTCTTATAAGATAATTTTTTATAAGAATTACCAGATATACACATGAAAACAGGTTTATGAACAAGTTTGTGTGGATAGTGTATTTATAAATTTTTTAAAATATATAATATAAATAACGTTCAATTTTAACAAATCAGGCACTTAACTCGCATTTACAGGGCATTACATCCTAAAAAATCAGTATTAATATACATAATTACCCTATTTTTGCCCTCCAAAAATCTTACAAATAAGTAATATGCAAATTATTCAAAGTATTCGTGACAAGGGAGCTGCAATTGTGATTATTGTAATTTCACTCAGCTTAATTGGTTTTATATTAATGGACTCCAGGCAGGGAGGTAACAGTTTATTTGGCTCAACATCAACCAATGTTGGTAAGGTTAACGGAGAAAATATAGAATTGGCTTATTTCAATAAGCGGGTAAAGCAAACAGAAGATTTGCAGGAACAACGTACCGGCCAGCGCAGTAGCGGAACGCAAACATACCAGACCAGGGAGCAGATGTGGAACCAGATTGTGGCAGAAAAAATATTTTTTGCTGAAACCGAAAAACTGGGAATAGATTTTACATCCAAAGAATTATCGGCTGTATTATTAAGCAATGATCAGAACAACCCATTATTACAGGAACAGGGAATGAAAGATCCGGTTACCGGAAAATTAGATGTTACCAAAGCACAAACAGCCTTGAGTAATATTAAAAAATTCAAAGGAGAGCAATTGGATGCTGTTAACGCACAGATTGTTGAGCCATTGAAACTTACTTCTATTGTATCAAAATATACAGGCCTTTTAAACGCTGCTGTTTATTATCCAGGCTGGATGAAAGACAGGGATAATACAGAGAGTAAGAATTTTTCACAAATTTCATTTGTAAACATTCCTTATTCAGAAATATCTGACAGTACCGTTAAAGTAACGGATGAAGAGATCAACGAATATGTAAAAAAGCACAAAGACCTGTTTAAGCAGGAAGCCGGCCGTATAATTTCTTATGCCACATTCAGCCAGTTGCCAAACCAGGCAGACAGTAACAGGACCAAAGCGATGGTTTCTGAATTAATTGCACCATTTGCTGCAGATTCAAATGCAAAAGTTTTTGTTGCAAGAAATACATCAGCTATAGATTTTGATGATAAATTCAAGCCAAAATCAAAATACAATATTGCTGTAATTGATTCTATTGTATCTCAAGGAATAGGTACCGTTTATGGACCATTTGTTGATAAAGGAAATATTGTAATTTCAAAAATGTTAGGCATCAGCCAGCTTCCGGATAGCGTAAAAGCAAGGCACATTTTGATTCCTGTTAATGATCCACAAACAGGTCAACCTGTAAATGCAGATTCAACAGCAAAAAAGCTAGCCGATAGTATTTATAATGCTATTCTTAGCGGTGCAGATTTTGCATCCCTGGCGTTAAAATATTCTTCTGATGGCAGCAAGGATAAGGGCGGAGACCTGGGTACTTATGGCTATGGAGCGATGGTTCCCGAGTTTAATGATTTTACTTTCGAAAATCCGGTTGGGTCTAAAAAAGTTGTTCAAACGCAGTTTGGTTACCATGTTATTGAGATCATGAACCAGAAAGATTTTAAACCGGCATACAAGATCGCTTTTATAGCGAAAGAAATTATGGCCAGCGATATTACAATCAATAACGCAAGCCTGGAAGCAACCAAAGCTTCTGCCGAAAAGAATAAAGAAGCGCTGGTTAAGTATCTTGCAAAATCTGGAGTACACTTAACAGAGGTTCCTACTGCAGTAAAGGAAAATGATTTTTCAGTAGGCGCACTACAGGATGCCCGCCAGTTGGTAAGATGGGTGTTTGAAGCAAAAAAGGGAGATGTAAGCGAACCTTTTAGTATCGGCGACCAGTTTATTGTTGCTACAGTAGAAAAGGAATTGAGTGAAGGTGTTCAGGATGCTGCAACTGCTAGACCCGGTGCTGAGGCAATCATCAGGAACAGGAAAAAAGCAGAGATAATCATAAAAAAACTGGGAAGCAACCCAACACTTGAATCTGCAGCAGCAGCGTATAATAAAACGATACAAATGGCAGGCGCTGATTCAACATTAACCATGTCGAGCCAGATCATCAACGGGCTTGGTGTAGAAGCAAAAGTGATTGGAGCGTCTTTCAATAAAGATTACCAAACCAAGGTTTCACCAGCAATAGCCGGAACAAGCGGAGTATATTTAATTAAAATAAACGGTATCCAATCAAAACCGGCAGATACCCCGGAAGTAGCAGCTCAACAGATTTCATCAAAAGTAAATACCATGAGAGGTTCTATTGGAAACTGGTATGAAGGGTTGAAAAAACAAGCCAGCATCAAGGATAACCGCAGCGAATTTTATTGATAAGGATTATTAACATTATAAAAGAGCCGGCCAGAACAAGGAGCCGGCTTTTTTGTTTTAATTTTACATGATGGCGGAAGAATTTGTAAATAAGGTTGCGGATAGTGGTATAATAACATTAGACCTGGAAGTTTATTTTCCAAATGATGATATCATATTGTTTGATATGAAGGATTACCTGTTCATGGGTTTGATATTAAAAGAAAAAGATTTCAGGCTTGCTTTAAAAGAACTGGATACATCTGTATACAATGATAAGATAGCGGCAATAACCTGTTCAGCTGATGCGGTGATACCGATGTGGGCTTATATGCTGGTATCCAGTGTACTTCAGCCTGTGGCCAGTGAAATAATTTTTGGCAATGAAGAAGCTGCCAGGAAGTTACTTTTATTAAAAAATATCGGAACAATCAATATGAATGAGTACGCCGATAAAAGGGTTGTAATAAAAGGTTGTGGCGAAAAACCGGTACCGGAAGAAGCGTATGTTGAAATTACAAAACTGCTCAGGCCTGTTGCAAAAAGCATCATGTACGGAGAACCATGCAGTACGGTTCCGGTATATAAAAAAGAAAGGCTTCAATAAGGCCGTCATTGCGAGGTACGAAGCAATCTTGATTTTAATTAATACGTTTTTTAGATTGCTTCGTACCTCGCAATGACGATATTGCCCCACAATGACGAAAACTTTTCAGCAGGAACACCACTGAACTATGTTATCCGGAACGTTAATGCCGAAATTTTTTATCGTTTCAAGATTTAAAACCACCCCCTTCTCCTGAAAACAAATATCATCCACACCGGAATGATGAGCATCACGCCAACAGAGATAAAGAAGCCCCACTGGTTGTGCAGTAAAGGTATGCGGTCGAAATTCATCCCAAAGATACCACCAATAACGGTGGCGGGTGCCAGCAAACAGGTTACCACGGCCATTACTTTCATCACTTCGTTCAGTTTCAGGTTAACTGTATTCAGGTAAAGGTCCTGCAGGTTCATCATCATATCGCGGTAGTTCTCCGAAAGGTCGTTGGCCTGTATCACGTGATCGTACACGTCTTTAAAATATTTTTCAGTCCTGTCTTCAATCAGCGGATAATCGCCCCGGAGGATCCCGTTTACAATTTCTCTTACCGGGGCAATATTTCTTTTTAATACGATCATTTCCTTCCTGAGCATATTAATTTTAACCAGGCTCCTTTTTGTGGCGTTTCTCATGATATCTTCTTCCAGTAATTCCACTTTATCGCCCAGTTTTTCCATTACTACATAAAAATTATCTACGATCAGGTCGATGAGCGAATAAAATAAAAAGTCGGCCCCGTTTTGCCTTACCTTGCTTCCGCTCAGTTTAATTTTATCCCGTAACAAATTAAATACATCTCTCGTTGCATCTTCCTGGAAAGAAATTACAAAGTTCTTCCCCAGGATGATACTAACCTGTTCTGTTTCAACAACGGAAGTTTTGTCGTTGAAATAGAGCATATTCAACAGGCAAAAAATAACGTCATTGATATCATCCATTTTTGGGCGCTGTCCTATACTTAAAATATCTTCCTGTATCAGCTGGTGTATGCCAAAATGCCCGCAGATCTTTTCAACATCATCCTTTTTCAGCCCGTCGATATTTATCCAGGTATTAGAGGGCGTGCTTAAATAACCATAGGTTTCTTCAACCGATTTTAAAGAAAGGAATTCATATTTATCCTTATCGTATTCATACACATGTATTTTAATTTCTGGCGGTTCTGTTCTTGTTGGTATAACGGTAGGGTTTACATGCAATACTTTTTTTGTACGAAGGAGGTCGAGCGGGTTGAGGAGTATATCCAGGTATTTTTTTTGTGGGGCCATATAACGATAATTGTATCAAATATCCTGATACTAAGCGAATAAAAAAAACCGCAGAAAATGCCACGGTTTATAAATTCATAACAAATAGGTTAATATTAAAATGAGGCACTCTTCGGGTAACGTGGAAAAGGGATCACATCCCTGATATTTGTCATGCCTGTAACAAACAATACCAGCCGTTCAAAACCAAGCCCAAAGCCGGCATGCGGACAAGCGCCAAACCTGCGTGTATCGAGGTACCAATCCAGCTCTTCTGCCGGAATATGCATTTCTTTCATTCTTTCTAAAAGCTTGTCGAGCCTTTCTTCCCGCTGGCTTCCGCCTACGATCTCACCGATGCCTGGTGCCAGGATATCCATGGCAGCAACCGTTTTGCCATCATCATTCTGGCGCATGTAAAA
>JAGPDJ010000242.1 GCA_018057635.1 Ferruginibacter sp.
GTAATATGTTATTACTAAGAATAAGTATTAACTTCTTTGAAAATTTTGCTATAAAATGAGTTAAGCAATCTCAAAAAATCAAAATCAAAAGTTTGAAATTATACTCCTTTTACCAGGAAATAATTCTTCTTGCCTACCTGGATCAAAATAAATTTCTGGTGCAACAAATCTGAATATTGTATAATATGTTGCTGGTCGTTTATTTTAATCCTGTTAACACTCACACCTCCGTTTTGGATCATTTTTTTTGCTTCCCCCTTACTTTTGAAAATGCTGGTTTCGGTGAGCATATTTAAAATCTCCACACCCTCATTTATTTTACCAATCGGGTAATCGTGCCGGATAATACCCTCAATGGATTCCAGTTCGCTTTCAGCCAGGCTGTCGGCCGGGGCGCTCATATTGGAAAACAATTTTTGGGTAGTTTCCAGTGCTTTTTCATATTCAGGTAAACCATGCACAAAAATGGTCACCTCTTTAGCAAGTCTTTTTTGAAGCACTCTTTCAGCCGGATTCCTGGCATGTTCTTCCATTAAACTGTCAACTTCCGGTTTAGTGAGAAAAGTGAATATTTTTATCCAGTCAGCGGCATCGGTATCTGCAGCATTCAGCCAGAACTGGTAGAACTGGTAAGGAGTAGTTTTGGTTGCATCCAGCCATATATTTCCTTTTTCCGATTTACCAAATTTACCGCCATCAGCTTTCTTAATCAGCGGGCAGGTAAAAGCAAATGCTTCTCCACCCGATTTTCGGCGGATAAGTTCAGTGCCGGTTACAATATTTCCCCATTGGTCGCTGCCACCCATCTGTAATTTGCAGTTCTTGTTGTTATACAGCCAATAGTAATCGTAGCCCTGTATCAACTGGTAACTGAATTCTGTAAATGACATGCCGGTTTCACCTTCCAGCCGCTTCTTTACACTATCCTTGGCCATCATATAGTTTACAGTAATATGCTTACCAATGTCCCTGATAAAATCTAAAAAACTGATATCCCTGAACCAATCGTAATTATTGGCCATTTCTGCTGCATTTGGCATGCCAGGGTTAAAATCGAGGTATCTTTCCAGTTGTGCCTTTACGCCGGCCACATTTTTTGATAAAACATCTTCACTCAACAGGTTACGTTCTTCGCTTTTACCACTGGGGTCGCCCACCATGCCTGTAGCTCCGCCAACCAGGGCAATCGGCTTATGACCGGCTTTTTGTAAATGAACCAGTAACAAAATGGGCACCAGGCTTCCTATATGTAAACTGTCTGCCGTAGGGTCAAAACCAATATAAACCGTGGTCATTTCCTTTAATAATTGCTCTTCAGTTCCGGGCATTATATCCTGAACCATGCCTTTCCATCTTAATTCTTCTATTATATTGACCATTTTCATTTTTTTGCTGGCCTCAAAATTATCTAAAAAATGATCAAATAATTTGAAAGGAAAAATTTATATTTGTTAGCTCTTTAAGCTTACCAACAGGCCGTTAACCCTTGATTTTACCTTTCCAATATCGGATTAGGGCGTTTTTGGCAATAAATGCATTGGAAAAACGATTTATATAACTGAAACTTTACTGATGATAAAATTTTTAGCCGGGATATTCTTTTTACTCTGTTCATGCACAGTTAGCGCACAAACATATAATAATGAATGGGTAGATTTCAACCAGGTTTATTATAAATTCAAGGTTGGCAGCAATGGGTTATACCGCATCAATCAACCTGCCCTGGCTGCTATCGGGCTGGCAACTGTTCCGGTAGAGCAATTCCAGGTATGGCACAATGGTACAGAACTGGCTATATATACTTCTGTTTCAACAGGAATTCTGGGCGTTTCAGATTTCATTGAATTTTATGGAACAATAAATGACGGTAAAGCAGATAAATCCCTGTATAAATATGACAGCCTGCAAATGTGGGATAAAGTGAGTCTTTATACAGACACTGCTGCTTATTTTCTAACTGTAAGGAACGGAAGCAACAAACGATATATTTCTACCCCCAATATTGTTGCAGGAAATGTATTGCCTGCCGAATCAGGGTTTAATTATACATTTCGTAAAAATTTCAGGGTAAAACAAAATAGTGGTTTTGCAATTGATTATGGAACGCTGCTTTATTCTTCCTCTTACGAAACCGGGGAAGGCTGGAGCAGTGCAGATGTTTTTCCCGGATCATTGTTTTCTAACCATACGGTCTACCTTGACAATACCGGTAGTCCCGCAACCCTGGATGCAGTAATTGCAGGAAACTCACCGGTTTTGCGTTCTGTAAAACTTAAGCTGAATGGAACTACTTTAACCGATACGCTTTTAAATGGGTACAATATCAAACGTTTTCATGTAACCGATATACCACTTTCAATATTATCCGGCGGTACTGCAAATATTGAATTTGTAAATTCCGGTTTTGGATCAGATAAAATAGTTGTAGCCGGTCTTGAACTAACGTACCCGCATACCTTTGATTTTGAAGGGCAATCTCAGTTTGAATTTAACCTGGAAGCAGGAACCCCGAAGTACCTTGAAATAAACAATTTTAATTTTGGAAGTTCAGCACCGGTATTATATGACCGGGTTAATAATCTGCGTTTAACCGGCGACGTTAATGGAGCTACTGTAAGGTTTGTTATTCCAGCTTCTGCTTCAGCAGGTTCATTTATTTTACTCAATTCAGAACCGGTAAATGTAAAATCTGTGCAGCAATTCACTCAAAGGAATTTTGTGAATTATGCACTTCCACAAAACCAGGGAAATTATATGATCATCAGCCACCCTAATTTATTCAATGATGGTGCCGGGAATAATTACGTGGAAGATTACCGGGTGTACAGGAACAGTGCAGCCGGTGGCAGTTTCAATGCAAAGGTGGTAGATATTAATGAGATCACAGACCAGTTTGCTTTTGGGGTGAAACATCATCCGGCAGCGATCCGGAATTTTGGTAAATATGCCATGACAAATTTTGTTGCCACTCCGCAATATTTTTACCTGATAGGGAAGGGGTTAACCTACCTGGATTTTAGAAAGTATGAATCAGATCCAAATATTGAAAAGTTTGCCCTCATTCCAACCTTTGGTTACCCTGCTTCAGATAACCTGTTACTGGCAAACCGCACACAATCATTTACACAGGTAAGTATGGGCCGTTTATCTGCCATCAGCGGAACCGAAGTGGGCGATTACCTGAATAAAGTAAAACAATTTGAATTATTACAGGTTACCGGGCCACAGACTAATGCCAATAAAGGCTGGATGAAAAATGTAGCTCATATTACAGGTGCCATTGACGACCTTTCTTTAGCCAACCTGATCAATTTTTTCATGGATGGATACAAGCAGATACTTTCTGATACTTCTTTTGGCGGTCATGTATATTCATTTAATAAGAACTCGGGGCAATACAATGCAGTTGGTTCCGATAAAACCATTGATGATCTTTTTAATGAAGGAATGAGTTACCTGACCTATTTCGGGCATTCTTCTCCCAATACCCTGGAGTTTAATTTAGACAATCCACAGAACTATAATAATACCGGGAAGTACCCGCTGATCATGGTGAATGGATGTAATACCGGTAACCTGTACCTGTTTGATACACTCAGGCCAGTGAGCAAAGGTACCCTGAGTGAAAAATATGTTTTTGCAAGTAATAAAGGAGGCATTGGTTTTATTGCAGATACCCATTTCGGTTTACCACAACAACTTAATTTTTTTACAGAAAAATTCGACAGCAATCTTTCTGGCTCCATGTATGGGCAGTCTATAGGTAATATCATGAAGAATACAATGGAATATATGATCTCTTCCTATTCCAATGATTTTGCTTCCAGGATACATGCGGAAGAAATTACCTATCACGGCGATCCGGCAATCAGGTTAAACCCTTTCACAAAACCGGATTATACAATTGAAGATTCACTGGTAACATTCAGCCCTTCGGTGATTAGTGTGGCAGATAATAAAGTACAGATCACAGCAAAGATCTTAAACATCGGCAAAGCAGTAAATGATTCTATAACGGTTCAAATTCAGCATAAACGTCCCGATAATACCACCAGGTTACTGGAATCCAGGAAGATCAGGGCTACCTATTATGAAGATACCCTGCAGGTACAACTGTTCATAAATCCTATACTGGATAAAGGTATAAACAGTATCATTGTTACCATAGATCCGTTAAACCTGGTATCTGAACTATCGGAAACGAATAACAGCATTACCAGGGAATTTACCATTCTGGAAGATGAGATCAGGCCGGTATTTCCTTTTGAATATTCCATTGTTGGCAGCAACAGCGGGCTTGAATTTTATGGTTCAACCGCTGATCCGCTGGCCGGTGAAAAAGAATATATTTTTGAGATGGATACCAGCAGGCTGTTCAATTCTGCAGCTAAGCTTACCCGTAGTGTAACTGATTCGGGTGGTGTTATCAGGTTTGTTCCGGGTGTTACCCTTTCAGACAGTACGGTTTATTACTGGCGGTTAACTACCGGACCTGTAACCCCTGTATCCAGGTGGCTGGGCAGTTCATTTACCTGTATCAACGGTAGTCCTTCTGATGGGTATGCGCAGGCACATTATTTCCAGTACAGCGACAACAGTTTTGAATCTATGACCCTGGACAGCATGGACCGGAAGTTCAGGTTTGATGAAAAA